>JBILDB010000137.1:0-6297 GCA_044352805.1 Cyanobium sp. | reverse complement strand
CTGGGATTGCGCAAGCTGAACAGTGCTGTGCGTTTTCTTGCCTTGTGTCAGGGAGCACATCCAACTTTGCAGTTGATTTGTAACCGGATGAACATTACAACCATTGATAAAAAAAGAGTAAAAAAAAGATGCCGGTTTTGCCGGCATCTTGAAAATCTGTTTTCGTGGGGTCGGTGGCAGAACCGCTGCCAAGCGGAATCAGACTCTGGGATCCTTCGCCAAAGACTTGATGTCGATCCAGCCGCCATCCGCCAGCTCAGCCCAGTCGTTGAGGTAACGACCACTCAGCTTGACGGTGCTGCCTGCAGCGAGGCTGCTGGTCACTGCGTTGGTGATGCCTGCACCGGAGCGAACCTCGATGGCTGCATCCTGGGTGCGCAGGATGGCATCAAAAACTTTGGCCACAACAGTCTCCACCGCGGGGGTGGTTTTTGTGGTGGTCTTAGCCACGGGGGTGGGGTTCACGTAGCTACCCATCTTGGTGGCGTTGACTTCTGCAGCCTCCTTCGGACGGAGGAAAAACAGAAGGGGCAGCAGCAGCAAAGGCAGCAGCAGCAGGGGATTGAAACCACCCTTGCGCTCGGTCGTCTCAACGACCCGGTCGCGATCACGCTGAACGGCGACCCGTTCAGGTTGCTGCACGGCCACCCGAGCAGGTTGTTGCACCGCGACGCGAGCGGGCTGCTGGGTAGCGACGCGATCATTGCGCTGGGCCACTGCGGCGGTTTCGCGGGCGGGAGCCGGAGCCACGTATTCGCGAATGTTCTGGGAGAAACCGCAATTGAATTCGTAACGTTCGCCGCCCTTGCTCAGTCGCAACACGACACTGGAGCTGTCCCCATCTGCGGGAACGGCTGAGGTGACTTCTTCGACGGCGTAGCCACGCTTCTTGGCAACATTGACACAGGCATCCTTAGTGACCTGAACCATGTCTTCGGCCAAGGTGGCTGCCGAGACCAAGGGGGCGTGAACCAGCAAGCCGCAGGAGAAGACCAAGGCGGCGAGGGCAGCGAGAACCGTTCTCGAAGCCGCTCGGAATGTTCGGCCGGTGGCCAGAACCGGGAGAAAGTGGTTTTTCATGCCTGTTGAAGAACAGCCCGTTTCAAAAGAAATGGAGGGGAAAAGAAGGTTACTCCCTAGGAGGAGTCCAGTCTTCAATGAATGTTTATCGGGAATATCGCCTCTGCGGCTCAAGTCTTCACATTTAGTTGTTCGTTTTTTGACCTCACTGGCCGAAAACGACCAACAGGCGATTTTAATAATTTGCGAAATCTCTACCCCGAGACCCCTCCTGCCATCGGGCTTAGGCCGCGAGGGGTTCCCTGCCCAGTCGCTCGGCCAAATCCGCCAAGGCACGGTCGCGATAGGCGCCATAGCGCTGCCGCTTGTCGCGAATCCGGCAGGACAGCTCGGGTAATAATCCGAAATTAGGCGGCATGGGCTGAAAGCGTCCTTTGGCAGCAGACGCATCGCCAGGCGGTGGGGTGCTGATGAAATGCACTAGGGCGCCCGCCATGGTGGTCGGAGGCAGGGTCAAAGGCTCCCTGCCCTGGGCCAACCGGGCCGCATTGGTTCCGGCCAACCAGCCCCCTGCCACCGCTGCCGCATACCCTTCGGTACCGGTGATCTGGCCCGCCGCCAACAGGCTGGGCCGGCGGCGAAACTGCAAGGTGGCAGCAAGGAGCTGGGGAGATTCGAGGAAGGTATTGCGGTGCATGACTCCAAAGCGAACGAATTCGGCATCGGCCAGGCCAGGGATCATTCGTAACACCCGCTTCTGTTCGGACCACTTCAGGTTGGTCTGGAACCCCACCAGGTTCCAGAGGCGACCGTCCCGATCTTCCTGACGGAGCTGCACCACGGCATGGGCCCTTTTGGCACGCCTCACTTCCCTGTCTGTCACGTCACCCCAACGGGGATCCCAGAGACCAATGGGCTTAAGGGGGCCGTAGCGCATAGTTTCTTCTCCGCGCCTGGCCAGCTCTTCGATGGGGAGGCAGCCTTCGAAAAAGCAAGCCGATTCTTGTTCGAAATCTTTAAGTGCCGCTTGCTCAGCTGTTAGCAAGCCATCACGAAACGTGAGGTATTGCTGACGATCCATGGGGCAATTGATGTAGTCGGCATCACCCTTGTCATAGCGACTGGCGCGAAAGGCCAAATTGAGATCGATACTTTCTCCAGCCACAATCGGACTGGCGGCATCAAAAAAATGGCACTCGTCAATGCCGGTGAAGGCCCGTAGCTGGTCGGCCAAGGGCTCTGAGGTAAGGGGCCCCGTGGCCAGCACGGTGATCGAATCGGCGGGTGGCAACTCCGTTTGCTCGCGCCGTTCGACGGTTATCAAGGGATGGGCTTCTAGGGCAGCGGTGAGGGCTGCACTGAAACGGCCACGGTCTACCGCCAAGGCTCCTCCTGCGGGAACGGCGTGCTGATCAGCGGTGCGGATCACCACAGAGCCGAGTTGGCGCAGCTCTTCCTGGAGAAGGCCAGCTGCCCGATCGGAAGATAGGGCTCCAAAACTGTTGCTGCAGACCAGCTCGGCAAATTCCTCGCTGTGGTGGGCAGGAGAGCGGCGCACGGGCCGCATCTCCACCAGCCGAACGGGAATTCCAGCCGAAGCAATCTGCCAGGCCGCTTCGGTGCCAGCCAGGCCAGCACCGAGCACGTAGACCATCAAGCCTGGGCGCGTTTGATGAACAGCTGCAGCTGACCTACAGCTGCCCGGCCAATGTGGAACACGGCCCAAGAGGCAGCCAGAAGGATGGGAGCAACAACCAGAAGCAGCCTCAGGTCCATGCCAGCAAAAATTCGGATGACGGGATTCTATCCAAAGGCGGCTGGCCTTAGAGGCCCTTCAAAAGCCGGTGCCACCGCCAAGGCCTGCGTGGGCACGCGCCAGTTGGCGGTAACGACGGGCATGCTGGCGCTGCTGCTCAATGGCCTCAGCACTCAACTGGCGGCGGATCTCAGCAGGGGCCCCCATCACCAGGGCACCTGCGGGCACGTCCCGGGTCACGACCGAGCCTGCCCCCACCAGGGCGCCGGCACCCACAGAAACGCCGTTGAGCACGATCGAGCCGATGCCAATCAAACAGCCATCACCCAAGGTGGCGCCATGGATCACGGCCCGATGGCCGATGGTGACATCGCTGCCGATGGTGACGGGCTGACCCGGATCTCCATGCAGAACGGCTCCATCTTGAACATTGCTGCCCTCGCCAATCACAATGGGCGCCACATCTCCCCGGGCGACGGCCGTGGGCCAGAGACTGGCACCGGCGGCGAGGTAAACATCGCCGATCACCACGGCCGACGCCGCCACCCACGCCTCTGGGTCGATGCTAGGGGCGGACCAGGGGACCTCTTCGGGCATGAACAGCAGATGCACAGGGCCTTCGCCATTGTGGGTGTTCGTGCCGGGTGATACCGTCGCTAAGTCTCGTTCGTTCAGGGCCCCATTGGTCCAGCAAACGGCGGCATCCGGGTCGCTAGCTCAGCGGTAGAGCATTCGGCTTTTAACCGATTGGTCCTGAGTTCGAATCTCAGGCGACCCATATGTTGAGATGCAAGACTTAGATGGCACATATAAAAGCCACATAAGACAGTTCCATTGATTACGGCTGCCAGCTTTTCGGCGGTCAAACCCAGTTTGCAAATCTCCCGGCAGAGGGGGACCCCATCAGATGTCAGGAACTCGCCAATAATGGTTAGCTCCTGATCGCCCGCCAGCCCTGTCATAATTGGGCGGGGATAGTTTTCAGCACATCAACAAACCAGCAATCCGCCAGGCTGTCGAAGAAGACTGAACCCATGCTGCGTTTCAGCAGTTCAAGTAGGCAAAGATTGTCTTGGCGTCAAACTCGATGAAGTGGGGCCGGTGCGGAAATGACCTACGAAACCTTTTGATAGAGCTCTTCAAGCCGCTCGCGATTGAGGTCGACATACATCACGGGCTCGCCGGCTTGCGGCGCTTCCGGATGGCGGCTGGGCCGCAGCGGTTGGGAGGCCCCCCGCAGACTCTGGGTCATCAAGGCAAAGGCGCCGCCAGCAATGGCCGCAAAACAGATCAGATAGATGACAGCCAGAAAATCGTTCACGGGAATCCCCTTTCGCCCCAGCCTAGTGTGACGAACTGTTAAGCGTGGAAAATTGATCGCCGCCAGCCCTAATCCCCCGGCTTAGTGGCGATGACGGCAAAAAAGGGATCCCCCTGGCCGCCCAGCCAGCCCAGCGGTCCCTCCGCCCGGGTGGCCTCGGCGATCAGCTGCGGCATGGGCCATCCCTGGGCCACCAACACCTTGGCCACCAGGGCGAGACGATCCCGGTCGCTGCCGTCGGTCCAGATGCGCGGTGCTTTTTGGAAAAACATGCGGTTGGAAAAAGCGATGATCAATTGGCCGCCCGGGCGCAGCACCCGCAACAGTTCGGTGGCCACGGCTTCGGGCTGTTGCAGGTACTGCCAACCGGCCACGATCAAGGCGGCATCGACACTGGCCGACTCCAGGGGCAGATGCTGATCCTGATTGAGGTTCTGCACCCAATGGCGATCTAGGCGGGGATTGGCCTCCAGCTCCCTGCCATTGAGGCCATGGCCGATCACCTGCCGGTAGCGGACGTTTTCCGGCAGATGGCTCACCCAACTGCTCATTAAGTCCAGCACCACCGCATCAGGGGCAAGCCGCTCGGCGTAAAGGGCCGTCAAGCGGCTACGAAAGGCGCCATCGAGGTGCTGGACAAAGCGGGGCTCGGCATAGAACAGCGCGTCGTCAGAGCGATCCTGTTTGCCGCGCTCCGCTTCGCTGAGTACGGGCACAGGTAAGGGCATGGGTTCGGGTAAGGACATAGCTCTGGCTCACTGCACCGCAACGACAGCGGCATGGTTGGCATTGGGTTGCGGCCGCACCAGCAGACCCTGTTTAGGGGAGGGGCTGGGGATCGTCGCCAGGGTTAGGTCCTGGTTGGGCTCCAGCTCCAGGGTCAGGGTTTTAAGCAGTCCCACCGTCAGCAGCCGGACCTCTAATTCGGCCAGGGCTTTGCCTAGGCAGACCCGCTCTCCACCCCCAAAGGGCAGCAACGTGACCGCTGGTTCTCCGGCTAGGTGCCGCTGCGGGCGGAAAAGCTCCAGATCGTTATCAGCCAAGCCATGACGATGGCTGGCGCTGATGCTCACCTGCACCACCCGATCGGCGGGCACCAGCACACCGGCCAGGGCCAGGGGCTGGCGGCTGCGGCGGAAGAAGCCCCCCACTGGCGGCGTCAGCCGCATCACCTCCTTGACCACCGCATCCAGCCGGGGGGCCCGCAGGGGGTCGTAGGCGGCGACGGCCTCCCCGGGCGGCGGCGGCCAGGGCAAGCTGTCCAGCTCTTGCTGCAGCCAGGCCAGCTCTTTTGGGTGCTGCAACAGGGACAAAAGCAGGCAGGACAGGGAGGAGGCGGTGGTTTCGTAGCCGGCGAACAGCAGCAACAACAACTGCTCGGCCACATCGTCATCCGCCAGGGGCAGGCCGGCTTCATCCAGGCCCCCGGCCAGCAAATCAAGCCCGCCAGCATTGAGGGGCCGACCTGCGGCAGCGGCAGCCTGGGCTTTTTCGAGCACGGCGCCAAGGCGGCCCAGTAAGCGCTTGCGGGCCTGGAGGGCCCGGCGGTAGGGGCTGCCGGGGAGGGCGAAAGGCAGGGCGAAGAGGCCCCCACACCAAATCTCGAAATCGCTGAACAGGGCCTCCCGGTCAACCGGATCAAGCCCCAGCACTGTCGTGGCGATGACGCTGAAGGCGAAACGCCGCAGCTTGGGCACCAGGGCCAGGGGGGCTTTGGCCTGTTGCACCTCCTGCCGGAGCTCATCCACCAAGGCCACGATGGCGGGGCTATAGCGCTTGAGGGCAACCGTGGCAAAGAGTTGACCGACCACCCGCCGGCGCGCCTTGTGGTCGGCGCCATTGCGGTTGGCGAGCGACAACGGACCCAGCAAGTTGCGCACGCTGGCCGGCCACCAGCCCTCGACGGCATCGCCCTGGGCGAACAGGTCGGCAATCGCCCGCTCGCCGCGGATGAAAACCGTGCGCTGCCCCAACAGGGTGGTGCCAAAGACATCGCCGTAACGCTCGAAGCGGGATTGGGAAAAATCCCGATCCCGCAGAAACGCCAGGGTCTCAAGCACGCCGCTGACCGCTGGCGTGGTCGGCAGCGGCGTCAAGGTGGCGGAATCGTTTGCCATCCAATCTCGATAAACGTTGGGCCCAGGCTGTCGGATCCCAGCCGGGACTGCGGGGGGGTGCTTACTGGGGGAAGGCCACCGCC
>JBILDB010000136.1:0-6312 GCA_044352805.1 Cyanobium sp. | reverse complement strand
AAGATGCCGAACTCGTAGCGGATGCCGTAGCCGATGGCCGGGATCTCAAGAGTGGCAAGGGATTCGAGGAAGCAAGCTGCCAGGCGGCCGAGGCCGCCGTTGCCAAGTCCCGGCTCCTCCTCAAGGTCCAGGATCTGCTCGATCTCATTGATGCCGAAGCGCTGCAGGGCTGCGGCAGCCTCCGCCTGGATGCCGAGCATCAATAGGTTGTTGCCCAGCTGGGGGCCGATCAGAAACTCCGCCGAGAGGTAAGCCACCGCCCGAGGCCGATGCTGCGCCCGGAGGGCATCCTGGGAGGCCAGCTGTCGGCTGATCAGCCGATCCCTCACTGCATAACTCAGCGCCACGTAGAAATCGTGGGGACTAGCGCTTTCCACGCGGCGACCGAGGCTAAAGAAGAGGTGCTCGGTGATGCCCTCGTATAAATCGTTGGCAGCGAGGCCGGTCCGCTGGAGATCCCCAGAGCTGGCGGGGCGTGACAGATCTTGGGTGTCGGTGAAGGTGCTGCTCATGGCCTTGGTCCGGAGGCTTGCACCAATCTGCTGTGCTTGGGTTAAGGGAACTTCCACTTGCTCGCCATCTTGGTGTTGACTCCCGACATCGGGGCAACCGCATCGTTGGAACCTGATCGTGCATCGGGTACAGACGACAAAATCCCCATACCCCTGCTATGTGTGGCCGCCCGCAAAAGTCGCCGTGGTGCCACTCAACCTCTCCCGGCTGCAGCCCTCCCGCCTGGAGGCGATTGGGGACTGGCCGTGGCTCGACCAGGAGGTGCTCCACTCCAGCCGCAGCCACCAGGTCTGCATGACCTGCCATTTCTTCCGCCACCACCCAGGGGCCAACGGCATTCCGCTGCTCACCTGCCATCTGCATCAAGCCCTGATCGCCCATGGCGAGCACCTCAGCCGCAGCTGCAGCGGTTGGACGGCAAACCGGCGCCGCCAGTGGGACTTGGAGTCTGAGGTGGCGTGACCATGCCCGGAATCAGATGGCCGGCTGGCAAGCGCATCGGCGGTTGGCACCATGGCCCGCAGGGCTTATCATCGTGTAATCAAGCTCTCCACGATAATGTAAATACAATTTCAACTAGCGATTCGTGCCGTCCAGCTTCTGCTTTTCCCTTCCCTTCAGGCCCACTGCCATTTAGATATGAACATTAACGACAACCTTGAGATGAGTACCATCAGGGCGTTAGCTGGTAAACGTAACCTTAACTCCGTTAAACAAGGCCACATTATTTTCCGCAAGGGAGAGCTTGGAGGCAAGCTTTACAGCGTAGTATCAGGAGAAGTGCAACTCAATTGGGGTGATGACGGCGTTGAGAAAATCGGACCAGGTAGTTCTTTTGGTATTGGAGCCCTGGTGGATCCAGAGCATCGCCGCTTCGGCACTGCCGTGGCCCTTTGCGACACTGAGTTGCTGGAGATGAACCGCGCCGAATTCTTGTTTGCCCTGCAGGAATTGCCTATGTTTAGTCTGGAGATGCTGCATGACCTAGAGCAGCGTCTGCAGAAGATTAAAACGCAAGTGGGTGGTCGCTGATTCTGGCGCTAGGTCCTTTGATCATTGGTGATGTGGTCAAGAACCATGACATAACCTACGAACGGCCCAGGATCCATCAATTAACTTTGATCGGTTGAATTTCTTTTCCTTCCCTTCCCTTCCCTTCCTGTCCTTGAGCCTGTTGCCATGGCATTGTTCTGTCTGCCTAAGTTCCCGTTCCTCTCGATTCAGATCGCGGCGGTGTTCACCGCCGTCCTGGCCACTTCGCCGCTAGCCCACGCTGATTCTCTTGCCCAACGCGCTGGCAGCAATGCTGCCAGCATCAGAGTTGGTGGCTCCAGCACGGTGTCCCCGATCATGGAGGAGGCGATCAGAGCTTTCCGCGAGGCAGGAAACAGCACCAAAATCGATCTCAAGGAGACAGGGACCAGCGATGGATTCAGGCGATTCTGTAACGGTCAGCTGGAGATAGTTAATGCCTCGCGGCCGATCAACAGCAAGGAGCTAAAAGCCTGCTCCAGCAACCGAATCAATTTCATCGAGCTACCGATTGCTTTCGATGCCCTCACCATCGTGGTGAATCCTGCCAATACCTGGGCCAAGCAGATCAGTACCAAGGAATTGGCCCGGCTCTGGGGGCAGCAGGCTGAGGGAAAGATCGACCGCTGGAACGAAGTGAACCTTGATTGGCCTGACCGTCCCCTCAAGCTCTGCGGTCCTGGCAAGGACTCGGGAACCTATGATTATTTCAACAAAGCCATCAGTGGCAACGCTGAAAATTCGCGACGAGATTATGCCTCTAGTGAAGATGATAATGTTATTGTCAGGTGTGTGGCTCAAAATCCTAACGCTATCGGCTATTTTGGCCTCAGCTACTACAAGGCCAATCAAGACAAGTTGAGGGCTCTTGGGATTGTTACGTCATCAGGCACCGTGATTCCATCGGCTGCCAGTGTGCAGTCAGGTCGCTATCAGCCCTTTTCTCGGCCACTTTTTATCTACATTAATGACAAGGCCCTTAATAGCAGGCCTGATCTGCAAAAGTTCACAACATTTACTGTTCGCAATGGCTTGCGACTCGTTGGTAAGGCAGGAGATGTTCCCCTGCCGGCCAGCACCTATCAACTGGTCGAATCAAAACTTTACAAACGCATCACCGGAAGTTCCTTCGCTGGTGATCTGCCGGTGGGCCTCAGCATCGGCGACGCGCTGAGGCGGAGTTTTGATGCCAATAAGCAGCCTCAATTCCGCTAGTTCTGAGTAGTTATTTTCCCTCTAAGCGTGCCATGCGATCAACTCCATGTGAACTTCTGGGCGGTGGTGCGCTAGGACACCTCACGGGGTGATGCAGGACGCTTGGAGCTAAATCTTCTTTAACCTGCAGGTGCAAGATTGTTGCATAGATTTCTAGGCAGCGATGCGATTTCTCCCTGCTGAAGACCAAGTTGTCGTTGATCGCGCCCTTGCCCTGGGGCTAAACGATGCCGTTCCTGCGCCGGCCTACCTATCGCCCCGCCTCTGCACTGCTTTAAGCTTTATTTTGGCAGTGCCCACCTTGGGGTTCTCCTTGGTTCTGGTTCCCATCTTCTGGGTTGCTCAGTACGATCAAACCAAACACCGAATCATGGGCTTACGTAAGCAACTTGAACAAGATTCTTATCGCGCTGGCCTCAGTGATTGAGTTGCGCCCCATGGCCTGCAAGTCGTACTGCGTCGGGGGGCGAGCCGGGCCAGGTGGTTGGCCTGAAATGGGCTGAAGTTGTCGTCAGAGGCGAGCAGCAGGGTGGGGCGTCCATCCTCAAGCGGAGGGCCAGGAGTGATTGCTTCCCAATTGTCCGCAGACAGGCCGATGGCTTTGAGGTCCCATGACATCAGCGGGGCTAGGGGAGCGGCATTTCCTGCCGGAGTGATCGGCTTGGGCAAAGGGTATAGAACAAGGCGATTGCTCCATTGATCCGGCGCCTGGAATCTTCTTTGCAGACCGAGCAGGGGTGCCCCATGGGTTGCCCCAAGGGGGGCCTCGGGCAGGGCCAGGAGGTCGGTGAGCCCCCAGCCATCACCCTGGGGAAGTCGCAGCGGCTGCAGTGCTTTGGGGTTGCCGGCCACAGAGGCCATGCCGGCCCCGAGGGGCCACCCCAGCACCCGCACTTGACCAGCAGGATCCTGAAGCAGGGCGGTTTCGGCCGCCATCAGCAGCAGCGCAGGCTCGCCTCGCTGCTGCAGCAGGGTGAGGGACTCGGGACCCCTATTGGCAGCTAGGCCCTGACCTGGAGCCGACTGCCACTCGGCAGGCATGGGAATAGCCAGCTGCAGCTCGCCGCTGCGCTGATCGAAGCCAAGCAACTGGGTAGGACGTTTGGGGCTGCCACGGCCCTCGCTCGCCACCCAGGCCCGCTCTCCCAGCAGTACCAGGCCCTCCCCATCGATGCTCTTCGGTAGGGGGGCCCCCTTGCCACTGCGCAGACGCACCACCCCCAATGGACGCAGCGGTGCCTTGCCGAGCCTGCCCAATCCGCCCCAGCCGACCAACTGACCCTTGGGGGCGTCACTCAGCAGCCAGAGCTGATCCCGGTCGGCGCGGTAGGTGGCTGCGGAGAAGCCCCCTGAGGGTTTTCCAGCCCCATCAAGCTTCGGCAGACGCACCTCGGCCACCAGCTCCCAACCAGCCGTGAGTGGACATGGCAAAAGGGGGGGTGGCGGGGCTTGAACAATCATTGTTTCAAAAATCCATTTGTAAAAATCCCCTGGGCATGGCTGAGCTCTGCTTGTTGCCACCGCTTAGCTGCACCAGCTTGGCCGGGCAGAGGCAGGCTCCGCGGCCAGACCAAGACAACAATAACCTTGGATTATAACTAACGTAATTTGCGACCGGCATTGTTTTCTTCCTAGAGAGGTGGATTGCCGTCAGCTAGCCAACGTTGAAATGAAGCCTCATAATCAGGTCTTGCTGGGATTCCCGCCGGGGGTTCTTCGCCCATCTGGCGGTAAAGACCTGGTTTGCCGCAGCGATAATAGACGGAGGCTTCATTAACATGCTGACATAAAATTCCAGATTCCCGCACATGATGCAACATGATTCGGTCGCCTATCAGATGACCATAATCGGGCATCAGGACCCAATGATGCAAAAGATGGAAGGCTTCCTTAGCAAAAAGCATGCAATTAGTATCGATAAATCGCTCAGGGTCAATTAGCGGACAGGGACCCATCACACTTCCATCCAAGCGGCACAGCATCCGGCCGGAAGATAAAAAGGCTGCTCCAGTTCTAGCCCGCGCCCGCATCAGAGTACTGATATGGCAAGGATGTAACCAGTTATCGGCATCTAGAAAAGCCACTGCCTCCACCCCAAGGCCAATGGCGTGAAAGCTACCGATCAGCCTTGGCGTTGAGCCGATATCGCCATGGGCTTGCGGCAGTACAACATGGTGAACCTGCCAGTCATCGACAGCTGCCTGGGGCTGGCCGTCTGCCACCAGCACGTGCAAGCACGGATAGTCTTGGGCCAGCACCGAACGATGGCACTGCCACAGCAGATCCAAGGACTCTTCGAAATAGGGAGTAATCACAGCCACAGGTGGCCAAGGCTGGCCTGGCGTGGCCTCCAAAACAGGCATCACAAAGACGGCGAGTGGCCCTCAAACCAATCATGCAAACGCGGATCGTTCAGTAACCTGCCTGCTTGGATCAAGCGCTCTCGTTCATGGGGCGTAAGACAAATGCTGTCGTAGTAGGCGCCAAGGGTGCCTCCCAACACATGCTCTTGATAGACCTGCCGCCAGGTGGCGCCCACTTGGGGATGCAAACGGGGATTGTTGGCCAGGGCCTGGGCCCCATGGCTGATCTTGGCACTGAACTGCTCTAGACTACGTATAGGAAAATGCAGGATTTCGATCGCCGACGTCCTAGGAGCGCTCAAGGCCTGACCGGCCAGAGCAGCCCCATGATTGCCGTCACTAATGTTGATGCCGGCCAAGGCTCGATGACAAATCTTGCCTGGTAATGGCTGGCCCAAGCTGTTGAGAGAGCGTCGCTCCCGCAAGCGCTGACGCCGATGGAAGCATCCCGACTCCCACGCCTGCTGGCCGGAATCCCTGGGGGGGGGCAGGAAATTTGTACGCCCCACCGTTAGGGCTCGAACCCCTGGGGGCACGGCTTGCAGAGTGGTTTTTAAATCGCCATTTAGCGGCCACCAAAACTCATCGGCATCACTATGAATCAACCAGTCAGCCCCCAGTTGCTCTGTTGCTATTCGAGCCATTGTACTCACCCATATGGCCTGATCATGGATTGATTCAAGTTGATCAATTAATAATAATTTACCGGATTGAACATAGTGTTGCAGGCAGTCTCTTGTGCCATCGCTTGAGCCGTTATCCGTTGCCACAATGAAATCAACCCCCTGGCCAAGGTGAAAGCGAATCATGCTTTCAATAATATCTATCTCATTGCGACACAGCAATGTTAAGATCAGGCGCATGGTTAACTGAGCATCCGGCTTGAAGCCTGGCTACGTTCAAGTAATTGCTGGTAAATCGCCTCCACTTCGGCGCTAGTTGCTTGCTCGGCTCGACTGCGGTTGAGAGCAGGTTCGACCAACGTTCGATCTAATTCATGACCGCTGAAGGCTTCAATACGATCCAAGGTCGAGGCTTGAAACAGGTGGTCGTAAGCAACAAAAAACCATGCGCCGCTTTGGGCATGTTTTTGCAAGACGTGGCGATATAATAAACACCAATTGGCGAAAATTAACTCGGGACTAATCGCCAGATTGGCCAGATAAGGAGCGCTGCGGCATTCGCGCAA
>JBILDB010000135.1:0-6347 GCA_044352805.1 Cyanobium sp. | reverse complement strand
CGTTGATGGCCTCCACGCTGATGAAACTGAGGTTGACCCCGTAGGTCGGGTCGCGGCCGCTGAGGCGGCTCACCATGGTGGTCAGGGGCAGATAGGCCGCCTCGTCCTGGTTGGAGCCGAAGACTGCTCCCTTGGCCTGCAAGACGCCAATCACCTCGAAGGTTTGATCGCGGATACGCAGCTGGCGGCCGATGGCCTCACCGGTGGGCAACAGTTTGTCGCGCAAATCCGGGCCGATCACCGTGACCATGCGGGCGCCGGAGATGTCGTTGGCGTTGATGAAACGGCCCTGGGCCATCTCAAAACTGCGCACAGGCAGAAATTCGGGTGTCACGCCGGAGATGGTGGCGGTGGCACTCAACGAACCGGATTGAACCACCTCGCTGAGGGTGATCTGGGGGGCCACTTGGCGCACACTCGGGACCTGTTCCGCAATCGCCTTGGCGTCTTCCAGCACCAGGGTTTTGGGGGAATCAATGCCCTGGCGTCTGGTGTCATTGCGGCCTGGCACCACAAAGAGCACGTTGGCTCCCAGGGTGCTGAGTTGGCCTTCCGCCAGATTTTGGGCCCCTCTACCGACCCCCACCATGGTGATGACGGAGGCATTGCCGATCACAATGCCCAACATGGTGAGCAGGCTGCGCAGCCGATTGGCCTGCAGCGTGGTCAGAGCCATGCCGATGGTTTCCTGCAGGGGCAGACGGCGGGGCATGGGAGTTAAAGCAGTCCCTTACAGGATGGGTGCTGGGAAGGGGCTGTGGGGGTTCTGGGCGCCGCGATGGACCGCCCCCTGAACCAATTCGAGCGTGACAATTTCGCCCTGACGCAGATCAAGCGTGGCGTTGGCGACGCCGACAATCACCGGCACACCGAGCCTTTCGGCTACGGACGCCAGATGACCCTGGCGCCCCTCAGCTTCCACAATCACCCCTTTGGCTTTGCGGATGGCGTCCAGATAGGCGGCATTGGTTTCTCGCACCACCAGGATCTCCCCGTTTTCGAGGCGATCCGCCTCCTCGGGGGAGCTGGCCAGATGCACCCTGCCACTCACCGAACCCGTGCCGATGCCGATCCCGCGTCCGAGCACCGCCGAGACGATGCCCACTTTGACCAGATCGGTGGAGCCGCTGACCCCTTCCAAGGTGCCGGCGGTTTCCACCACCAGATCGCCCTCCCGCAACAGGCCTTTCTGCCGGGCCACCCCCATCGCCAGGGTGAAGGTGCTGGCGGTGGAGGGTTGTTCGGGAATCAGCAGGGGATTGACGCCCCAGACCAACTGCAGTTGACGGGCCACGGACTCCTCACTGGTGATCGCCAGGATTGGGGTGCTGGGGCGAAATTTGCTGACGTTGCGGGCGGTGGCTCCCGACTTGGTCAGGGGCAGGATCGCAGCGGCGTTGAGTTGGCGGGCAATGCTGCTGACGGCCTGGCTGATGGCGTTGGGAATGGTGGTGGCCATCTGGCCATCAAGGATCCGCCGGGGATAGTCGCGCTCGATGCGCCGGGCGATCCGGGCCATGGTGGCCACCGCTTCCACCGGGTAATCACCAACGGCGGTTTCGTTGGAGAGCATCACGGCGTCGGTGCCATCCAGGATGGCGTTAGCCACGTCGCTGACCTCGGCCCGGGTGGGGCGGGGGCAGCTGGCCATCGAATCGAGCATCTGGGTGGCGGTGATGATCGGGATGCCCAGGCTGTTGGCCTTGCGAATCAGTTCTTTTTGCAGCAGTGGAACTTCTTCGGCCGGCATCTCGACGCCCAGATCGCCCCGGGCGACCATCACGCCGTCGCAGAGGGGCAGGATGGCATCGATGGAATCAATCGCCTCGAATTTCTCGATTTTGGCCACCACCGGAGTAGTGCAACCGTGGCTCCGAATTAGATCCCGGATCTCCTGCATGTCCGAGGGATTGCGCACGAAGCTGAGGGCGACCCAGTCGACCTCCTGTTGCAGGCCAAAGGCGAGGTCCCGGCGATCTTTAGGGGTGAGAGCCCGGATGGAGAGCTGCACATCGGGGAAGTTGACCCCCTTGTTATTTGAAAGCACTCCCCCAACCGTGACGCGGCACTGCAGGCTTTGATCGGTCTGGTCAACATGCTCCACCACCATCTCGACCCGGCCATCGTCGAGCAGGATGCGGCAGCCATTGTGCACCTCATCGGCCAGTTTGTCGTAAGTAACGGTGGCGATGGCTTGGTTGCAGTTCACCTGCCTTGAGGTGAGGGTGAAGGCATCGCCTGTGGCCAGGGAGATCGGACCCGCTTCAAAGCGCCCCAGGCGAATCTTCGGACCCTGCAGATCCTGGAGAATGCCGATGTGCACCCCCAACTCCTGGGCCACCTGGCGGATGGCGATGATGCGCTCAGCGTGGTCCTCGTGGTCGCCGTGGGAGAAGTTGAGGCGAAAGGTGGTGGCACCCGCTTCAATCAGCTGGCGCAGGACCTGCTTGGATTCGGTGGCCGGGCCGATCGTGGCCACGATCTTGGTACGACGCATCGGATCGACCGTGGCCATGGGAGCTCACTATGAGTGGCGGAAACTACCATCCTGACTCTTTCGGCCCCGGCTCGCCATGGACTTCGCCACATACCAGCGGCGCTCCCGGGAAACGGCCCGTTATCCCGATGCCGGTGCCAATCCGATCTATCCCACCCTGGGACTCTGCGGTGAATCGGGTGAGGTGGCGGACAAGGTGAAAAAGGTGCTGCGCGACCAAGCAGGGGAGTTTGATGCGCACTCCCTGGAGGGCCTGAGGCTCGAATTGGGGGATGTGCTTTGGTACGTGTCCCAATTGGCCACCGAGCTGAATCTCAGCCTTGATGAGATCGCCGAGGCCAACCTGGCCAAGTTGGCCAGCCGGGTAGCCCGGGATGTGATTGCGGGCAGCGGTGACCGCCGCTGAGGAAACACCCCTGGGCGTAGGTCCCTAGCCTTGATCCGGTTAGGGATTGCTGCGGTGACCCATTTTCTGCCACGGCTGGTTTGGCCCCTGGGGCGTCTGCTGACTGCTCTGGGGCTGTTGCTGGGGGTTTGGCTTGGGGTGCCGGCCATGGCCCAGGCCCTGGAAATGCGGGTCAGTGAGGTGACGATCGCCCCTTGCCCGCTGCAGGACGTTGGCAGCCAACCCGAACAGCGCCGTCCCTCCGGAGCTTCGTGTTACGCCCTGCGGGGGCAGGTCAACAACAGCAGCTCTCGCACTGTGCGGGATACCGATGTCTTTGCCTTGATTTTGGATGCCAGTGGCGAACCGGTGCTTCCCAATCGAACCAGGCTGGGCTCCATTGGCGATATTCCCCCAGGCCAATCCCCTTTTGCCCTCAGGCTGGCTGTACCGGCCGGCACCCCAGGCCCTTTCAGCGTACGCAGCGCCAAGGCCCGGGGCTTCAATTCCCCAGTAAGAACTGGTGCCGCTCCGGGTCAGGAATTATTGCCCCTGGAAGAAGCCCTGCTGCCTTGATTGGCTTTGATTGGCTCGAATCCATAGCTTGATCGAATCCTTATTTCGATCCAATCATTCGATCAAATCAATGATTTGAACCAATCCCTCGATCGTTGCACTCGCTAGCGAGAATGGGGGTTTTGCTTTAGGAAGGCAAGTTAGGAGGGCAAGATCAACCCAGCCCTGAGCTGGCCAGCAGCATCTTGCCCTGTTCCAGCAGGCTCTGCACCAGGTTCAGCGCCAAGAAGGCCACAAAGGCCGAAAGATCAATGCCGCCAAGGGGAGGGATCAGGCCGCGAAAAAGGTTGAGATAGGGGTCGGTGATCGAGCTGAGGCCGCTGAGGATGGGGTTGCTGCCCCAATCCAGGTTGGGAAACCAGCTAAGCAGCACCCGGATCAGCAGGAAGACCGAGTAGATCATCAAGGTCCGCGCCAGCACGTCTACGAGCTGACTGAAAATCGGCATGGAACCAAGGAGACTGGTGATTCTGGAATTCTAAGACGGAGTGTCAGTGCTGTCCGGCGCCGGTCGGGGTGCCTTGGCAACCTCTTCGGGACGGATCGCAAAAGTGCGATGAAATTTTTCACTGAGGCTCAACCAAAATGAGCGACCGTCGCTTTGCCGTTTGCGTTCGATAAAGTCTTGGGCCAACAGCTCCTTGATGTGGTCGTAGGCGCCCGAGCCGCGCAGCTCGACCAGGTCGGACTGGAGGATGCGCTTTTTGAGGGCAATGGTGGCCAGGGTGCGCAGGGTGGCGGTGGAGAGATCGACGGGCAGCAGATCCTGCACCAGTTCCGCCAAACTGGAGCGGAGCTGGAGGCTGTAGCGAGGCCCTTCCTGGTGGATTTCTAGGGCGGTATCCCGGTGGGCGTAATCCGCCATCAAGGTGATCAGGGCTAGTTCCGCTTGCGAGCGATCGATGCCGGCAATATCCGCCAACTCCGCCAGGCTGAGGGGACGACCTTTTAAATAAAGAATAGCCTCAAGTCGGGCTGGAAGGGATAGGCCGAAGCTTGCCGCCAAGGGCGTGATTGGGCTGGCCTCCCGGGGCGAGGGTTCGCCGGACATCAGAACTCCAGCTCCACATTGATGGCAAGTTATCGCAGGCCCAAGGGTGCCACCGCAGCAAGTGCGGGCGCCGCCAAGGCATCTTGTTGGCCGAGAAAAAGTCGGTAGGCTGGGTTGGCTGTCTCCTCCCAGTGCTGATAGGGGAGTTGGGCGAGGAAATGCTCCCAGTCGCTGGTTTCAGCCGGAGGAACCTGAACTCCCACCACAATGCTGCCCACGTCGGCCCCGTGGTTACGGTAATGGAAGATGCTGATGTTCCAGTTGGGATGCAGGGCGGAGACAAAGGCCATCAAGGCCCCAGGCCTTTCGGGAAATTCGAAGCGATAGAGGCGTTCCTGGCCCACCTCAGGCGCCTGTGGCGCTGCGGCGCCCAGGCGGCCACCCACCATGTGGCATAAGTGCAGTTTGGCCAGCTCATTACCGGTGAGATCCAGGCAGGCGAAGCCGCCTGCCTCCAGATTGCTAATCAGTTGCCGGGTGTCACCGGGATCGCGGCTTTGCACCCCCACGAAAATATGGGCAACCCGGGGATCGGCGAGTCGGTAGCTGAATTCGGTGAGGTTGTGGCCGCCCAGCAGGCTGCAGAAGCGCCGCAGGCTGCCGGGCTGCTCAGGAATGTTCACCGCCAGGAAGGCCTCCCGCTGTTCGCCGATTTCGGCCCGTTCGGCCACGAACAGCAGACGCTCGAAGTTCATATTGGCGCCGCAGGCCACCGCCACCAAGGTGCTTCCCTGGATGCCCCGGGCCTTGACATCGGCCTTCATGCCGGCCACGGCCAGGGCGCCGGCGGGTTCGAGGATCGAGCGGGTGTCCTCAAAGACGTCCTTGATGGCCGCGCAGATGGCATCGGTGTCCACCGTCACCATGCGGTCCACATAGAGCTGGGCCAAGGGGAAGGTGAGGGCGCCCACCTGCTTGACGGCAACGCCGTCGGCGAACAGGCCCACCTGCTCAAGCCGCACCCGCTCGCCGCAGGCCAGGGAGCGGGTCATGGCATCGGCATCGACGGGTTCAACGCCGACAAGCTCGACCTGGGGCCAAAGGCTTTTGACATAGGCGCCGATGCCGGCAATCAGCCCACCCCCGCCGACGGCCACATAAATGACATCCGGCGGCTCAGAACACTGGCGCAGGATCTCGATGGCGATGGTGCCCTGGCCGGCGATCACTTCCGGATCATCGAAGGGGTGAATGAAGCAGAGACCCCGCTCGGCCTGAAGCCGGTGGGCCTCCAGGCAGGCTTCGTCGTAGGTGTCGCCATGCAGCACGACCTCGGCGCCGCGGGTGGCCACCGAGCGCACCTTGACGGCAGGGGTGGTCACGGGCATCACGATCACCGCCTGACAGCCCAGCCGTTGGGCCGCCAGGGCCACCCCCTGGGCATGGTTGCCGGCGCTGGCAGCGATCACGCCCCGATCCAGTTCCTGCCGGCTGAGGCCGGCCATTTTGTTGAAGGCCCCCCGCAGCTTGAAACTGAAGACGGGCTGGAGGTCTTCCCGCTTGAGCAGGACCCGGTTGCCGAGCCGGGCCGAGAGGTTGGGGGCCGGATCGAGGGGCGATTCAATCGCGACGTCGTAGACCCGGGCGCGCAGGATGCGCTGCAGATAGGTGGGGTCTTCGGACACGCCGCTGCGGGGGGAAAGGGTCGGGGGTGGGTGGTTCCAGTGTGACAAGCCGGGAACCCACTTTTAAGGGAATGCCAAGTGCCCCGTTGGCGGGCGTAGATTGGCTGCTTCTGTCTGTGGCCGCATGCACCTCAGCGAGCTGAGCCATCCGAATCAGCTGCAGGGCCTGAGCACCGCAGAACTTGAGCGTATCGCTGCCCAGATCCGTGAGAA
>JBILDB010000134.1:0-6398 GCA_044352805.1 Cyanobium sp. | reverse complement strand
CCAACAGCAGCTGCTCGGTGTAGCCCTTGGCGCCCACCACCACCGTTTCCCCGGCTGCGGCTTTGCCGCCTGCGGGGTTGCCGTCTGCGGGGTTGCCGCCCGCGGGGGCCAGCCAGCGCCAGGCGACCGGAATGGCCAGCAGGGTCGCCACGAGCAGGGCCCGCGCCAGCAGCTGGCGCCAGCGCCGCCGTGGCCAGGCCGGCCGCCCGCCGCCTCGGCTGCCTTCTTGGCTACCGCCCCTGGCGGCGCGCCGGGAGAGGCGGGTTTCTAAGGCGCCGAGGGCGCCATCGGCCACCAGGGCGATTGCCGCCGCCGGCAGGGCACCTGCCAAAAGTAGGGAGTTGTTCACCGTGGCGATGCCCCGGAAGATGAACACCCCCAGCCCACCGGCGCCAATGGCCGCGCCGATCGTGGCCACCCCCACGGAGATCACCGTGGCCACCCGCAGGCCCGCCATCAGGCTTGGCAGCGCCAGGGGGAATTCCACGTGGCGCAACACTTGGCCGCGGCTGAGGCCCAGGGCCCGGCCCGCCTCCTTGAGCCCCGACGGCACCTGGTTCAGGCCGGTGACCAGGCCCCGCAGCAGGGGCAGCAGGGCATAGAGGACAAGGGCCAGCACCGCTGGGGTGGGGCCGATGCCCCCCAACACCGGCACCGTGAGCAGCAGGCCAAAAATCGCCAGGCTGGGGATGGTCTGCACGGCGTTGGCGAGCCCCAGCACGAGCTGGGCCAGCCGGGGCCTCCCCTGTATCAGCAGACCCAGGGGCAGGGCGATCAGCAGGGCGATGGCCACCGCCAAGGCCACCGCCAAGGCCACCATCAGCAGGTGCTCGCCGCAGCGTTGCAGGATTTCGCGGGCCAGGTCGGCCGTCATGGCAGGGGTGGGCTCCCAGGCGCCATGGTCCCATCCTGGGTCTAAACGTTGGCTGCGACCCCTCTCGTGGAGAGACTGCCCTTAGGAAGTGATTGCAGATGTGGCAACACTTTGGCTGCTCTCCCGGCAGCGACGCCGCAGGCGGCGAGCGCTGTGCCAGCCCGCCAGGGCACCAGCAATGGGAAGGGGGCCGGGGGTGGGGACTGGTTCGGAACTCATGCTGGGATATGACATGGCGACTAGCTCTGCTGGGTAGTCGGTGTTGACAACCATTGAGCAACAAGGCCAATGAACAGGCAAGTTTTGGTCGTCGATTGGATAGGGTAGAATTGAAATTGGCGGGTCAATACTGCTTCCATCTGGCCATGGTTCCCCGATCCCTGGGTTTTCGATGATCGGGTCAATGATGGGCAGATATGGATAGGGATCGGGATCGGGGTTGTAACCCAAATCGATCGGAGGATCTACGACGATGGGCTCGGGAGTCAAGTTGATTGGTACTTCTGAATTATATCGGATCGCTCCTTTGATCCAGGCATTGGTACTTTCTTCGTCGTATTGTAAAAAGTCGACGGCGAAGGAGAAGGTGCCGTCGTCAGCAACGTTGGACTCCAAAATATTGAATGACCCCGTTAATCTGTTGTTGCCGCGATGGTTGCCACTGAAGTCAAGGCCTGGAGCCGTTGCATCCTTAAAGGACGACCTGGTTGCATTGGAGTAGGAGCCTACGGCAAGGCTTGCGCCCTCCGGGGCTGCCAGTCTAAGGTCCCATGACCTCCATCCGTAAAGCGTCCAGGGTTCAGTGATGGTGAAGTTAAGCGTTGATGTGATTTGTGTGATTTGTGTGATTGGTGTGAATTGATCGCCCAGGACACTGATGTCGAAGCCGTTGTTAGGCCCCGCGGAAACCGTTTCTCCGCGACCCACCCAGCTGTAGGGGCTGCTGAGGAAAGACAGCAACGTTGCCGCCTGGGCCGGCTGCAGGGAACCCGCCAGGGGCAACGCCAAGGCGCCGGCAATCAGGCGGGCCCAGCGGTGACTAGGGGAGGGTAAGTGGGGGGCCATGGGGCTGATTTGGGGGAAGGTATGGGCTTGTAGTTGCGCGGGCTTGCCGTTGATTCACAGAGACCTGTGCTTCAAAGGAGCTAATCCGGCAGGTGCACGATAAAGACTGTAAATGACTTTTTGGGTAGATGGTCTCTCGCTTTGGTTGGTCGCTTGCGCGTTGGGGTGATTGTTGCCTGCCTTGATCCCTTTGAGCCTGTATCCAACCGCACCAACTTAGGGCCGCCGCAACCAGCCCAAAGCCGGGTTGCGGGCACCCCTCCCATGGGTTCATGTTCACAACGCTCAGGGCTTCCGCCATGGCTCTTGAACCACCGCCGCCATTAGGGTTGTACCCCATCTTCGGCCCAGCCCATGGCCCTGGCGCCCCCAGCCGCAACCGCCCAGCCCCCGGGGCTTGAGCCGGCACCGCTGCTGCTGCCCTCGAATTTGCGGCTGACGCCGGAGCAGTTCGAGCAGGTTTGCCAGGCCAATCCGCAGGCGGTGCTGGAGCTGACGGCTGATGGCCTACTAATTGTCATGACGCCAACAGGAGGGGAGACAGGCAGCCGCAATAGCCGCCTGCTCATCCAGCTGGGCCTGGCCCTCACCCGCGGCCAGCCCAGCTTGAGAATCTTTGACAGCTCCACAGGCTTCCTCCTGCCCGATGGCTCCGTGCTCAGCCCCGATGCCGCCCTAGTGCTGGAAGAGCGCTGGCAGGGCCTCAGCCCCGAACAACGCCGCCGCTTCCCGCCCCTCTGCCCCGATTTGGTGGTGGAGCTGGTCAGCCCCAGCGACGCAGGGCCCCGAGGCATCACCGACCTGCGCCGCAAGATGGACCTCTACCAGGCCAATGGCGCCCGTCTCGGCTGGCTGCTGCTGCCCCAGGAGCGGGCGGTGGAAATCTGGCGTGGCGGCCAGCAGGGGATGGCGGAACGGCTGGAGAACGCCAACCGACTGGATGGCAGCGAGCTGGCGGAGGGGCTGGCGCTAGATCTGGAGGATATCTGGGTGGTGTGACGTCCCGAGAGACTTCGGGCGAATCACCAACTTCCAAGTAGTCAAAAAGGGTCTTGATTGGGATTCTTATCCCAGGCAAAACAGTCTTTCCGCTATGGTTTTCGGGGTCAAGGATGATCAAGTGGTTTTTCATGCCTAGACTCCACTCTCGGACCAAGCCTTCTGTAGTTTTATGTAGTGTTTGAAAGATTCTTTTGTAGCTTTATTATTTGCAGCGCCCATGTCCCGGTGCTCCAGGTAGATCAATCGGCTCAGCAGCCGCAAAGCTCCCGTCCCAGCCACCAAACAACAGCCAAGTGCCCCTGGCAGCCCCCACCCGTAGTGCCATCCCCGTCTTGATGCCACTATGGGTGGAGCCACCTGATCCTGCGCTGATGGCGGTATCCAGCTACAACGTCCAGAACCTGCGGGGCCAGTCCCTGCTTTTCCGCTGCATCGAGACTGGCTTCATCACCACGGCCCCGGCCCTGACCCGCTACCAGCAGGGCAGGGGCATCGATCCCAGTCGGCGGGAGCTGGTGGGTGATCGGCCGGCGCAATGGTGCAGGAGTAGCCCCGTAACGATCTGCGAGCACTGCGGCCTGGCCATCAAGGGCAACCAATGGACGCTGCGCCAACACCAGCAGAGCAAACGCTGTAGAAAAAGCAGGCCGCCGCTACCGCTCTGATGGACCAACCAATTTGGCTCCTTGTGCCATGGCTGGTGTTCGCCGTAGCTGCCGCGCTCAAGGCCTGGAAGATCGGCCGGCTGATCAATAACCGGCTGATCAAAAATCAGCTGCACAGCCAGCGGCGCGGCACTGCCTTGGGGATCGAGCGCTTCCGCGCCGAGCTGGAGCTGGTCTGGCAGCGGAGCCATCAAAGTGCACAGAATAAGGAATTATCATAGGCAAGCGATATACCAATTGCTTCCATAGCCGCTTTTCCGGTATTCTCCTCCGCCAGCCAACTATGCTGCGCCCGATTCAAAGGCGCTTCAATGCCGATCTTCCGCTACGCCGACCCCCAGGGTGCCGTACACCACGGTCTGTTGCACCCCGATGGCAGCCGCGAGCGCTTGGAGGGCAGCCTTTATGTGCAACAGCGCCCCAGTGGTGATGCCGCTGCGGTGGCCCGGCTGTTGGCCCCGCTGGAACCCCGCGGCCTGATCTGCATCGGCCTCAACTACCGCCGCCATGCCGCCGAAACCGGTGCCGCCATCCCGCAGCGGCCGGTGGTGTTCATGAAATCACCGGGGGCGGTGCAGGATCCCGGTGCCCCGATTGAGCTGCCCACCGCCCTGGCCAGCCACCAGGTGGATTACGAGGCCGAGCTGGCGGTGGTGATTGGTCGCCGCTGTAAAAACGTGGGGGTGGATGAGGCGTTGGCGGCGGTGCTGGGCTACACCTGCGCCAATGATGTCAGCGCCCGCGATTGGCAGAAACGCCCCGAACTTGGCGGCGGCCAGTGGTGCCGCGGCAAAAGCTTCGACACCTTCGCGCCGCTTGGCCCGGTGCTGGTGAGCCCCGCCGAGCTCCCAGATCCCAACGCCCTGGCGATTAGCACCGAGCTCAATGGCGAGCGGGTGCAGGACGGCCACACCAGCGACATGATCTTTTCGGTGGCCGAGATCATTGCCTTTCTCAGTGGCAGCACCACCCTGCTGCCCGGCACCGTCATCCTCACCGGCACCCCCGAGGGGGTGGGTATGGCGGCCGATCCGCCCCGCTGGCTCAGGCCCGGCGATCAGGTGGAGATCACGATCGAAGCGATCGGCACGCTGCGCAATCCGGTGCTGGCAGAGGGGGACGCTGACTGAGGGGCACCCCCCTTCTCGTCTCCAAGCCAATGCTTATCTCCAGCGAAGCTAAACTTATCTCCACCCAACCTAAAGAACCCGGTTAAGCCGGCGCACCTTGGAGGGACGTTGGCCAAAACGTTTTAAGAAATCACGGCTGAAAGAGGATTGGGAGATATAACCGCAGGACTGAGCTACTTGGCTGAGGCCCAGCTGCCCGCCAGACTCTTGCAGCAGGCGCATCGCTTTCTCAAGGCGTTGCTGCCGCAACCACTGCATGGGCCCACAGCCATAATGCTGCTTAAAGGTGTACTGCAGTGACCGGCGGCTATAGCAGCTGCGCTGCTCCATGTCGGTGAGGCTGATGGGTTGGTCGAGGTTTGCCATGACCCAATCAATCAAATCCCCATGGGGGAAACCGCTTGAAGAAGCTAGGGAGGGGCTGGGCGGCGATCCGATCTCAAAAAGATCGGGAACCAGCAGCATCACCATCAACCGTTTGATCAGATCATCCAGTCGCATCATCTGGTTTACATCGCCCAGCGCTTGCATGGCGCTATCGATCAGCGCCAGGGTCTGCATTAGCAGTTCATGCAGATGCTGGCGCCGTTCATCGCTGCGTCGCTCCAGAATTGCCGGCTGGTCCAATACCGCCATGAAACTGATGGAATCGAAGGCCTGGCCGGCGATGGCGGCGGCCACCTGCACCAAGCCATCGGGGTTGAAGCTGAAGATCACACCCGAGCAAAGGCTGCAACGCAGATGCATGCGCAACTGGTGAGCTGGGATATAAAGAGACGATTCGCGAAAGATATAGCTTCTGTTTTCTATTGTAAAGCTATTGGTGCCGGCCAAATAGGGCAAAATCCACTGGGCCTGGGATTTCTGCTCCACAAGCCCATCAATGGATGAGCCCCAGGTGGAGAGGATGTTGAGATCACCAAGGCGAACGGCGCCGGAATTATTATAAAAAATTTCGCTTTCGGGGCCCACGTCCCATGCCAAAACGTGCATGGGCAGAGATTGACCAATAAGGGTCGCAAAGGCATCGACCTGCTCGGGAGCGAGGGACGCACCAGGCAACCTCAGAAACGGCAGGTTGGTTGTACCGGGATTTGGTTGTGGACTCTGGGAGGCAGACGGCCCAGGCAGCATCAACGTAAACCGAATTAATGTAAAACCTAGCTCCCCAAGCGAAATCAGTTTTAAGAGGGGTCATTGGCGCAATAAAACGCAAACAGCGCAAACAGCGCCAAGCCCAGTTCAAGTGGCGCTCCTTAACTGGCATTTAGTATCAATGCCCTCAACTAGGGCCGGCCCAGATCTGGGCCCCATCCCCCCCTCCCATGCCCCTCAACGAATACCGCCCAGGCCAATCCTTCCCAGGGGTGATCGGCCGCACCGCCGACGTCTCCACCCCCGCCTGGCCGATGCCGAACCGGGCCAGGGAGGGGGCGCCCAACGTGCTCTACATCGTTCTCGACGACACCGGCTTTGGCCAGCTGGGGTGCTACGGCAGCCCCATCGCCACCCCCAACCTTGATGCCCTGGCGGCAGATGGTCTGCGCTTCAACAACATGCACACCACGGCGCTCTGCTCGCCGTCGCGCTCCTGCATGCTCACGGGCCGCAACCACCACTCCAACGGCCTGGCCTGCATCACCGAGGGGTCGATGGGTTTCC
>JBILDB010000133.1:0-6406 GCA_044352805.1 Cyanobium sp. | reverse complement strand
GCACGGGCTGTCGCCAGAGATCGAGATCGGCCACCAGTTCGTAGCAGCCGGCCTCAGCATTGAAACGGAAACCAATGTCGCCGCCCTCGGCTTGGGGGATGGCCAAGTCAGCGGTAACGGTTTGGCCGCGATAGCCGCGCACCGGTTGGGCCCCCTCCAGGGGAGGAAAACCGAGATCATGCAGGGCCTCAACGAGGGCCTGACGATCACGCAATTCGGTCTTGACGGTGCTGAAGTGGGACATCGAATTGAAGCGGTGGGGGATTCAGGTGAGGGGGTCCAGCGCCAACCCCTGGATCGGCTGGCTCTGCTGATTCAGGGCCTGGGTTTGGCCGGCAGGCAAGAACGCCTCAGCCGTAGCTCGCCGTTGCTGGACGGTGCCAAGACGGGCCTCAAGCCGGGCGGTGAGGGCCTGGCAGCCGTCACCGGCGACGCCCTCTACGACTTCGTCGACGCGGCCGTCAGGTCGGATGCGAAAGCGGATGGTGCGCTGGGCCATCCCGCAGGGGAATGAAGTTGGAGAATGCTAACCGGGTTGGCCAATCATGGCGGGCCCCCGTGAACCTCAGGTGATCAACCCTTCTTCAACCAGGGTCTGCAGCTGGTCCAGCACCTCAGGTTGCTCAAGTTGTTCGAGGGCCAGGCGTGCCTCATCGCGCACCCCCGGATCACCATCCTGGAGCAAGGTGGCCAGCAGCGATTCCACAACCTGCTGCTGGCGGGGTTCCACCAGGTCGGGATAGAGCCGCCCCAGGGACCAGGCACTGTTGCTGCGAACGGCTCCTTCACTGTCGATTCGCAGGGTTTGCAGCAGCTGGGCGGCCGCCGGATCGGCCTTGGCGGCATTGGTCCCGCCGGCGTCGGCCAGGGAGCTGGCGGCCCAGAGGCGGACGGCAGCGATGTCCATCTGCAGGGCGCGGATCAGGGGGTTGAGCACCGGCGCCTCGGGGTAATTGCTGAGACTCCAGGCCACCGCCTTGCGCACGTAACCGTTGTCGTCGGCGCTGAGCAGGCCCAGCAGGGGCTCTACGGCCAGCGGGGTGGGATTGCGGCCGAGGGCGTAGACGGCGCTCATCCGCAGCATCGGACAGGAGGCGGTAAGCAGGGGAAGCAGCAGGGGCATCGCTCGGGGATCCCGGTGCTCGCAAAAAATTCGCAGCCCCTGCATGAGCTGCTCCTGATCTCCTCGCAGCAGGGTCAGGCCCAGGTCGCATTCTGCAGCGACAGCATGGGGATCGGGTTCCTCGGGATCGATCTCGTCGAGCGGATCGCCAAGCAGCTCCTGGGCCAGTTCACGGGCAAGCACCTCGGGGTCGAGGGCGAGCTCGGTGGGACTGTCCGGGAACGGATCAGGGAAGGGCTGGGCGTCGACCGGCATCAAGCGAACCTCGTTGGGGGATGCTAAAAGCCGGTCGGCCCAGGTTCAGGCCCAGGGCCATCCATGCATTCAGCCGAGGGGAGCCGGGGCGGCCATGTCCCCGGGCAGCCAGATGCGCGCGCTTACGGCAAAAAGGGCGATGCCAAAGAGCAGCACGATGGCCAGGGGCAAAAGGGCGGAGCGAATAAAACCCATGCCGCAGAACGTGCCAGAAACAACTTGCCCCCACTATCGGTGGGCCAGGGTCGTTCTGCGGGTCCCCGACCCCCCAGGTTGCTGCCTTGGCTAAAGCAGGAATTCGCTGGCACGACCGGACACCGGTTCGAGGGGTAAGGAAAGGGCCTTGCCCAGGCGGGGCCGGTCGCGGGTGCTGCCCAGCCACTGCCGCACCGTTGCTGCCAGTCCCAGGTCGTTGAGGGCGGCGGCGACGCGCTCGATGTGGTCGGCGTAGTCCTCAACGCTGAGGGGAAACGACTGTTGCTCCAGGTGGTTCCACATCACCTGGAGGTAGAGGCGCCCGCGGATCTGCACGAGGCGCAGGTCGTGGTTGGCCTGCCAGCGCGCCACCAGCAGAGCCCTCACTTCGGCACCGCTAAGGGGTGCGCCGGCGTCGGCGGCGGCACCAGAGGAATCAGCCAAGGTCACCGGTGGGGGGGCGCATGGATCACTCCAGCCTGCCTGCTGCCAAGCCAAGCACTAAGGCTTGTTTCAGGCCCAGGGGACGGCGAGGGGCTGCGCAGCAGGACGATACGTGCAAGGTTCATAATGGCGCCACGTTGAAGCGCTTCTTTAAAGCGACGCCAATGACCCAGATCCCAGCGCCCTCTTCTTCTGGTGATGTCCCCGACATGGGTCGTCGGCAGTTCATGAATCTGCTCACCTTCGGTTCCGTCGCCGGGGTGGCCCTGGGGGCGTTGTATCCGGTTGTC
Organism: Cyanobium sp.; assembly: GCA_044352805.1. Classification (GTDB taxonomy): domain Bacteria; phylum Cyanobacteriota; class Cyanobacteriia; order PCC-6307; family Cyanobiaceae; genus Cyanobium. The sequence continues at coordinate 4,099 of JBILDB010000133.1, read as the reverse complement.
AACTACTTCATCCCCCCCAAGGCCGCCGGCAGCGGCGGTGGCACTACCGCCAAGGACGCGGCCGGCAACCCCGTCACCCTCAGCGGCTGGCTGGGTTCCCATAAAGAAGGCGACCGCAGCCTTGTGCAGGGTCTTAAGGGAGACCCCACCTACCTTGTGGTGGAGGGCCCTGAGGCAATCGGCAACTACGGCATCAATGCCATTTGCACCCACCTGGGTTGTGTTGTGCCTTGGAACAACGGGGCCGGTAAGTTCATGTGTCCCTGCCACGGCAGCCAATACGACGCCACGGGCAAGGTGGTGCGCGGTCCGGCGCCCCTCTCCCTGGCCCTAGCCCACGTGACGGTCGAGAACGACAACGTGTTTGTTAGTCAATGGACAGAAACCGATTTCCGCACTGGTGACAAGCCCTGGTGGTCCTGATCCGGGTCCTGCCCGCCCTCCCCGTTTTCCCGCCCCCGACCCGTCCCTCCATGCGTCGCCTTCCCTCCCCATCCCGCCTGCTAACTCCCCTATTCAGGGGGGCGGGTCTTGCCAATCGGTTCCTGGGCTTCGGCCTTTGTCTGGGCTTGCTGCTTTGCGGTGCTAGCCCGAGTTGGGCCTATCCGTTCTGGGCCCAACAGAACTACGCCAACCCGCGGGAAGCCACCGGCAAGATTGTTTGCGCCAACTGTCACCTGGCCAAGAAGGTAACCCGGGTGGAAGTGCCCCAGGCCGTGTTCCCGGACACGGTCTTCAAGGCTGAAGTGGAGGTCCCCTACGACACCTCGGTGCAGCAGGTCGCTGGCGACGGCTCAGCCACGGGCCTCAATGTGGGTGCGGTTGTGGTGCTGCCCGACGGTTTCCGTCTGGCGCCCCCCGAACGACTGAGCGACGAACTCAAGGAAGAAACCAAGGGCATCTTCTACACCCAGTACAGCGACACCCAGCCCAACATCTTGCTGGTGGGTCCCATCCCTGGCGACCAGCACCAGAAGATCGTCTTCCCGGTGCTGTCACCTGATCCCGCCACCGATGGCAACATTCACTTCGGTAAATATCAAATTCATGTGGGTGGCAACCGGGGCCGCGGCCAGGTGAACCCCACCGGAGAAAAAACCAATAATGGCGTTTTCAACGCCAGCGTGGCCGGCAGCATTGCATCGATTGATGAGGCCGAAAAGGGTGCTCTCGATGTGGTGATTACTACCGCCGACGGTAAAACTGTCAAGGAAACGATTCCCGCCGGTCCCAAGCTGTTGGTCAAGGTGGGTGATCGTCTTGAGGTTGGCACGCCCCTCACCAACGACCCCAATGTGGGTGGTTTTGGCCAGGTGGATGCGGAGGTCGTGCTCCAGAACCCTGCCCGTATCTATGGCCTCCTGGCTTTCCTGGCCGGCACGGCCCTGACTCAAATCCTGCTGGTGCTCAAGAAGAAGCAGGTCGAGAAGGTCCAGGCGGCCACAGGGGGCGTGCTCTGAGTCTGCCCTTGCTTCCCCTGGCTGCTTTCACCTCCCCCGGGCCCATTGTTTTTCAGCTGGGCCCGCTTTCTTTACGCTGGTATGGGCTGCTGATTGCGGCAGCGGTTCTGATCGGTTTGGCCCTGGCCACCCGTTTGGGTCGCGAACGCCAGATTGCGGCCCCCTTCATCAGTGACCTGCTGCCGGTGGTGGTGGTTTCGTCAGTGCTGGGGGCCAGGCTTTATTACGTGTTGCTGGAGTGGCGTCATTACCGCCAAAATTGGCAGGAAGCCCTGGCGGTATGGCACGGGGGTATCGCCATCCACGGCGCCCTGTTGGGCGGGTTGATTGGCACAATCCTGTTTTGCCGCTGGCGTCGCCAACCGCTTTGGCCGCTCCTGGATGTGCTGGTGCCGGCGTTGGCCCTGGGACAGGCCATTGGTCGATGGGGGAATTTCTTTAATTCAGAAGCCTTCGGCTTGCCCACCAACCTGCCATGGAAGTTGATGATTCCCCTGGAAAATCGCCCGGCTGGTTTCATCACCTATAGTACATTTCATCCAACCTTTCTCTACGAATCTCTCTGGAATCTTGGTGTTTGTGCCCTGTTGCTCTTCCTCTTTTTCCAGGGAGTTAGGCGAAAACTTTCCTTGCCGCCTGGAGCCCTCAGCTGCATCTATCTGATGGCCTACAGCTCTGGGCGGGTCTGGATTGAGGGGTTGCGGATGGACCCCCTATGCCTGGGGGCTGAGCCACCGTTTTGTACCGGTGGACTGCGCATGGCCCAGTTGGTCAGCTTGATTTTGATTGCCCTCGGGGGCCTGGGTCTCTGGCGGCTTTATGGCCAGCATCAGTCCTTACCGGATCCCACCGGCGTGACCCCATGAAGGCGCCCCTAGTACAGATTGTCGGCGCCGGTCCTGGCGCACCGGACCTACTGACCTTGAGGGCCCTAAGGGCGATTGAGCAGGCGGAGGTGTTGGTTTGGACGGATTCGCTGGTCAACCCGGCAATCGCCGCCCTCGCTTCGCCTGCCTGCGAACGGATCCGTACCAGCACCCTCACCCTGGAGGAAGTGCTGGAGCTGGTGGTGCAACGGGCCCGGGCGGGTCAGAGGGTGGTCCGTCTCCATGACGGCGATCCCTGCCTTTATGGCGCCTTGGCCGAACAGGTCTGCCGGCTTGCCGACTGCCAATTGGAGGTGGAGGTGGTGCCGGGGCTCAGTGCCTACCAGGCCACGGCAGCGTCCTTGGGCTCTGAACTCACCATTCCTGGTCTTGTGCAAACGATCGTGCTGAGCCGGGCCGGGGGTCGCACGGGCGTGCCCGAACGGGAGTCTCTCTGCCATCTGGCCGCCCTGGGCGCCTCCCTATGCCTCTACCTGAGTGCAAGACATGTGGAGGCCGTCGAAGCCGAACTGCTGCTTCATTACGACCCGGAAACTCCCGTGGCCATCGGTTATCGCGTCAGCTGGCCCGACCAGTGGTTAACCGTCGTGCCCCTACACCAAATGGCCGCCACCAGCCGCGAGCAGCAACTGATCCGCACGACGCTCTACGTGGTCAGTCCCGCCCTGAGGCCGCCGCCTGCGGCGCGCTCCAAGCTGTATTCCGCCAGCCACAAGCATCTGTTTCGAGGGGGAGTCGGCACGCCTTAGTCGCTGACCTTTAGGCCCTCCAGCGGCATGGGGGCCGAAGAGAAAGGGGGGCCATCAATCCCGCTTGAGCAGCTCGTCCCGACTCAATTTGAGCTGTTTCCAAACCTGCTTGATCTCGTCGTAGGCCTGGTCCTGGCTGAGTTTGCCGTTCGCCTGAAGTCCGACGATCAGACCCACCCGCTCAGCGAAAGTTTCCAGATTCTGATGAAACATCAACCGATCGGGGCTCCAATCAGACCCCCGATAACTGCCGTGGGCTTCCATCGGTGAGCGCACACCCTGGCTCGACGCTGGCGATGGCCCGCCGTTACCAGCAGGCCTGCCGGAGGTGTCGTCGTTCAAGGCTGCTCATGTAATTAGTCGAACTTTACTCGCTTTGCCTTGCCCGCTGCCCGCAGTAGAAGGAACCAACAAGAGTGTCGTCTGGGAGACATACCCCCAGCGTTTGTATCCATTGGAATGGGAATCGCTAGTTGAGTGGCCATGACTCGCCTGCTGCGTACCTGGTTACCACCGGTGAGCACCTGCCTGTTGCTTCAGGGGGCCATCGCCGGGGGCAGCATCATGATGAATCGCTGGCTTGCCCCTCCCACGCCGTGCTGCGACTCACTCCAGGCGCGCTGAGTTCCCAACGGCTGGTTCAGCGTCCGGGGTCCTGGCCCAGCCACCTTTACGTCCATGGCGGCCTGGCCCCCACCGCCATAGAACTGCTTGTTTTTGAGCCCGAGGGGGTTCAGCGCCACGTAGCCAAAGACCTCCAGGAGATCCTGGCCCTCTGCCAGCAGGACCATCCCCTCTGGTTGCGGATTCGGGGATTGGCCGACCGCCCTGGAATCACCTCCCTGCTCGGTCAACTCGGCATCCCGCCCCCGCTGTTCGCTCCCTTGATCGAAGTTCCCCAGCGGCCCCAGGTTGATTGTCTGGATGCGGTGATCATGGTGGTTCTGCACCGCCTGGGCAGCACCCGGGTGCCGGGTTTCCTGGTGAGTGAGCAGGTGGGTCT
>JBILDB010000132.1:0-6481 GCA_044352805.1 Cyanobium sp. | reverse complement strand
TGCGCCCGGTGCACTGGAAGTGGTGCCCGGCAAAATCGAAACGATTCAGGTGGTCAGCTCCAGCCAGCGGCTGCAGCGGCGCCTGTTGCGGCTGCTGAAGCCCCTACAGGGCAGCGTGCTGCACCTACCAACCCTGACGGCCCAGCTCACCCGGATTCAGCAGCTATCCGGCGTCGGCCTGCTCAAAACCAACCTCAACCGCATCGGTGAGGACTCCAACCGCGCCGAGCTGTTGATCACGGTGGAGCCCGGCCATGACCCTCTGCGGGGTGAACTGTCCCTGCGCAATGACGGCAACGGCGGCAGCGGCCAGTTTCGGGGCCTGGCCACCTTGGTCAAGGAACGGGCCCTGGTCAACGGCGACACCCTGCTGCTGTTCGGTGAAATCAACACCGATTCCAACCCCGAAATCGGCTCCCTCAACGGCTCGCTCAGCTACTCCCTGCCCCTGCTCGATCAGCTCAACCTCACCACCGCCCTCGGCGCCAGCCGCCGGACCTTGGTGGAGGCGCCACCGCCACTGAACGACCTCAGCTTTCGCCAACTGCAGCTATTCAGCCAGTTGGAGTACACCCTGCACGAATCGCTCAGCGATCGCCTGACGGCCTTCGGCGGCCTGAGCGTCAACCGCAACGACGCCTTCCTCAGCGGCGCCAGCATCCCTGCCATTGTGGGGGGTGGGGATGCTGGCTGGTTGCGCACCGGCTTCGCCCGCATCGGTCTGGCCTACGACCGATCCACGGGCCCTTTGGCCTTCAACGCCAATCTGTATGGCCTGCAGGGCATCGGCGCCTGGTCCACCGCCGCCCAGCGGCAGGAGCTGCAATTTCTGGGCATCGAGCCGGATCAGGCCCGGGCCCTGGGATCCCAACTCGCCGCCTCCTGGTGGCTGGCCCCCCGCTGGCAACTAAACCTGCGGGCCGCCGGCCAGTTGGCTTTCAATCCCCTCACCAATCCCATGGGCTTCAGTCTCGGCAGTGACAATGGCCTGAGGGGCCTGCCGGGGCAGGTGCTGAGCGGCGACAGTGGCCTGCTGGGCACCATCGACCTGGCCTGGTTGCTGTGGCGGGGGCGCCAGGATGCTCTGCAGCTGGTGCCGTTCATCGGCAATGGCCAGGTGTGGACCGAAGTGCCGGGCGCCACCATTAGCGATAGCGCCGGCGCCGGCGGCTTGCTGCTGCGCTGGACCAGGGGCCGGCATGGCGAACTGGAATTGGGCTGGGTCAGGCAGTTCCAGAGTGGCTCTAGGGCCTACTGGGACCAATGGATGCTCGGCAACGGCTTCTACACAAAACTGGTATTACGCTTCTAGTGGCCCGTTCGTCGCCCGCCAACGGCCCCTATCTAAAGGGGATTTTGCGGCAGGGGATGACTCGTCAAGGGATTGTGCGGCAACTGGGTCCCTACCTCGCCGCCTTTGGATTGTTGCTGCTGCTGCGCCAGAGCCAACTCAGTGAACAGCTCAACCTGCTCGCCTACGACCTGGCGGTGCAGCTCCGGCCCCTGCCCTCCGGGGCCTCCACCCCTGTGCGCATCATCGGCATCGACGAGGACGATCTCAAGCGCTACGGACCGATTGTTTCTGATGGGCTGCTGGCCGATGCGATCGAACGGCTGGATCGGATCGGCGTGCGGGCCATCGGGCTGGATCTGTTCTGCGGCCAGCCGGTCGGTGCCGGCGGGGCGAGGTTGCGCCGGCTGGCCGCCAGCAACCCCCGATTGGTGTCTGTCTACTTCGATCTCGATGGCAAGCGGGCGATCCCCGGCACTCCGCCCCACCGCCAGGGTTATGCCGATCTCTACACCGATCCCCAGGATGGGCTGGTGCGCCGTGATCTGCTGCACGTCGTCGGCACAGATCAAGCCAGCAAAGCCTCCCTGCCGATGCGCCTGCTGCAGATCGCTAAGGGGCAGAGGCAGCTGCCGCGCTGGCTGGAGCAACAGCCGCAGCAGCTGGCGGACCTGGGCGAGGGGGCGGGGGGGTATCTGCCGGAGAGCCCTGTCACCGATGACAACTATCTGCAGCGCATGCTCGCTTTCCACCAGCCGGGCAGCTTCCCCCAATGGAGCCTGGGCCGCCTGCTGCGCAACCAGCTAAGCCCGCAGCAGATCCAGCAACTGCGCGGCAGCATCGTGCTGATCGGCGTGGTGGCCCCCTCCAGTAAGGACAGTTTCCCGGTGCCCTTCAGCAGGGGCCGGGCGGGCGATCAGCGCTTCGCAATCCCCGGCGTCGAAATTCACGCCCACCGGCTGGCGGCCCTGTTGGCGCTGGAGCGCGGCCAGCCCTTGGGAATCCAGGCCGCATCGGCCCCGCTGAACCGCTGGCTGCTGCTGCTCGCCCTCGCGGTTGGCATTGTCGCCGGCGAACGGGTGCCAGGGCTGCGGCGCAGTCTCTTGCTGGTGGCCGCGGGCCTGTTGCTGGCGGTGGCGGCCACGGTGGCGTTGCTGGCGCTTGGGGTGTGGCTGGATGCGGCCCTGCCGTTGGCGGCCTTCAGCCTGATGGCGGCCGCCGCCTGGATGCGCCGCGGTGCCAACCAGCAAATCAAGGGAAAGGTATTGGAGCTCCAGAACAGGCATGTGCGCAGCCAGTTCGATCGGTTTGTTTCCAAAGCCGTGGCCGGTGAATTGTTGGACAACAGCCAGGCCAACCAGACTAGCCACGCAGCCAGTGAGCTTCGCACTGTCACCGTATTGATGAGCGACCTGCGGGGCTTCAGCCTGCTGGGACAGGACAACCCTCCGGCCCTGATTGTGCAGCTGCTTAATAATTATCTCGATGAGATGTTTCAAGTCATCGAGAATTATGGCGGCACGATCGACGAAGTTTTGGGTGATGCCATCCTCGTGCTCTTCGGGGCGCCGCTGGTACGTGCTGACCATGCCGAGGCCGCCGTCGCCTGCGCCCTGGCCATGCAGATCGCCATGGAAAAGGTGAATCAAACCAATCTCCAACAGGGGCTGCCAGCGCTGGAGATGGGAATTGGCTTGTGCACGGGTGACGTAATCGCCGGCACGATCGGCTCCAGGCAGCGGGCCAAGTATGGCGTGGTGGGATCGGCTGTGAACCTGGCCGCCCGCATCGAATCCCTGAGCGTGGGCGGCGAGGTGTTGGCGGCGGAGGGCACGGTTCGGGCTGTAGAAGTTCAGCTGCGCATCGATGCCGATCAAAGCATCGGGGTGAAGGGATCCCAAGAGCCCCTGCGGGTGTTTGCGATCGGGGCCATCCAAGGCAGGCACAACCTCGCTTTGCCCCTCACCAGCTCTCTGCCCCGGGTCCTGCTACAGCCCCTGGCAGTTCAATACCTCATCTTGAAGGGCAAACAGCGGCAAGGATCTCCGCAGCGCGCCGTTGTCACCCACCTGAGCGAACGGGAAGCCTGGATCGTGTTGGAGGGGGGAGATCAACCCGAACTGTTCGACGACCTGGTGCTGATTTTTCCAGCCAGCAGTGGTAGCGGCGAGGTCTACGGCAAGGTGCGGGGGCAGCGCGATGGCCATTGGCGCGTTGTCTTTAGCTTGATGTTGCCGGGGGTTAAGGAGTTGATTGGTGTGCGGGGGGCGGCGTGATTTCTGGGGAGTGCAGCTTGAGGGGCTGGGAAGAAAGCCAGGATGTTGGGGGGTGGTATTGGAAAGTCCTCTCGCAACACGAGAACTCTTACAAAGCCTGTCAGGAAGATAATAAGAACTTGTTATTTAGCTGACAGCCTCGCCACTTGCACAGAGCTATAAATCAATAGTCCACTCCAAACAACAGAGGATTTGAATCAGATGAGCTGCCCAACAGAACGGAGAATTGCAAGGACTTCGCGCGGGGACGATATTTATGCTTATATCGACAGAAATGGCGAAGAGCAGACTTTTATTGTACCACCAGGCTATTTTTATCGATGCGAAAATAATGAATGGATTGTTTATCATGTTCCCTCGAATCCTCCCGGTTTCGTAAAAGAAACTGAAGTCAAACCTAAATAGTCACATTCAAATTCAGATGACTCTTACTCTAAGCCAGGACAAAAATCGAATTAAACAAATTCTTTTTGAATGCCTGAAAACAAGTAATCTGGTCGTCTTTTGCGGTCTGCCAAGTCAAGACCCCCATTTTACAAAGCCAACTCTGGCGATGATCTTGGGTACAGTCTTAAAACTGGCAGACCATTACAAGATCAACCCACAACACCTTTTTCCCAATGAAATCCATTAGTGGTACAACTTTGCTATACATTGGCTTGGGTCTCTCCTTAATCGGCCCAAGTACAGCCAGAGAAGTACAAGCATTTTTCCCCGAAAACCGAAGCCCTGCAATTACTGCAGTTTCTGGAAGCTCGATGCAAACATATACATTTAGTGATAATAATGGATGGACATGTCCCACTCCAAGCCTTTCTGTCGGTGGATTTGGCTCAGGCGGGAATGACTGGGCAAATGATTTTACAAATTATGCCTCTGCGGGCTCAGGCATAAGTAATTATGGTGCAGGTGTTGGACTAACGATTCCTTTTGGGGGGCAGTATTCAAAAAATTGCAATGACTACGCCAAATCACTTGCAAACAGAGCCCGTATTCAATCCGAAGAAGTTCTAAGAAATAGTCAACTTACCCTGCTGCAACAATGCTACTGGTTATTATCTAATCAAATCAACTTAGAACAAGATGCTTTTACGGAAAAGGGTCCATTTTCTTCTTTGCAAAGTTGTAAGGGTTACTTGGCAAAACCAGCGCAAGGTGGAGGCAACCCAAGTATCACGCCCCCTGATGCTCCACCTCTTTCAATTATTCCCAAACCATCTCCGTCTAATCTAATCTTGCAAAATCAAAGGTAATCGGCAACATCAGCAGTATCTTGTTGCAAAACTGGCTACAAGGTTTTGTACAACCTTGCAGCCAGATTTAATTACGTACTCCCCCCAGAGGTTGTCAGTTTATACTAAAATAGTATACATTAGACCATTGTTGGTGAACAAATTAATATTCTGAACTTTACTGTTGTCGGCACTTTCATTTATACCCTGCATGGCACGGCGAACACCGCCGCAGGATGTTAGAGACTAAATAGTACAACAGAAAGCCGTCTTTAGAAGAATGCTCAATGTTGAACAACAAAAGTCAAATGTGCCCCATAAGTTTATCCTAAAGATCGCTAATCGCATAGCAAATAAAAAAAGACCTAAATCACAATCAGTCGACCAAGAACGATATAATAATAAAGTGGCCTGATTGCAGATCGAAGAGTCTAGGTTCGCAACGATAATCTAGTGAAGCACAATCTTGTTAAGGAGGGCTTGCCATTCTTTAGGCTCTATGCAATTCGAGCATCTCGCGCAACCATGTAATTTTCGCTATCCAGCACATAAAGCCTTTAAGCAACGCGATCTCCCAACTCAAACCTACCTACCCCCCAACGCCCCACCCTTAACCCTGTCACACCAAACCGGCATCCTCTCCGGCAACTTCGCCCCATAGTCTTCAAGATTAAAAGCTGCCAAAAGGAGCTTGGTGTCCACCATCCCACCGCAGAGCTTGCCCAGATCACCGACCAGCTTCTGGCTAACAGTCTGCTCTTGATTGCTGTAAGCCACCAGACTGGTGCGGGTGGGGGGCTTGTTGGGCTGGCAACTGGGAAAGCTCTCCCAGGTCAAAGCTTGATTCAGGGGCGAGCGAAGCGCCTGGGGCAGGGTGATCAAAGTGATTCCAACTCGCTGGGCTGGCAGGGTCTGCCCAGCCACCAGCTCGCCTGTTGGCGACAACCACTGCACTGTCATGGCGGTGGGCTCGGAGGAGGGGCCTTGCAACAGGGCCAGCGTGCGGCTGCTGCCCGGATTGAATCGGTTGCTGGGCGGCACCAGATGGGTCCAGACATTGAGACAGGTGCCCCGGGTGCCGCCGGAAGTGCGGCAGCAGATCGTTGGCTTGCCGCCCTCGGCGTGGACCGCTGGTGCGCAGCAGAAGCCAAGCGCCAAGGCAGCCATGGGTGCGAAGCGCAGCCAGTGGCCTGGGCGAGGGACGCGGCTGGCCATCAAACACTGCAACGAGGCCGCCATGGCAGTATGAGGGATGGGAAAGATTTTCAATATATTGCCTTACTTTGTTTGTTGCGCCCACCTTGATCACATCCCCGTGATGCAATAGCCCCCATCCACATAAATCACCTGGCCGGTGATGCCGCTGGCCAAAGGGCTGGCCAGGAAAGCGGCGGTGGCGCCGACCTCCTCTTGGGTGACGGTGCGCCGCAGGGGGGCCTTGGCTTCGACGTTGTGGATCATGTCGAGAATGCCGCCGATGGCGGAGCTGGCCAGGGTGCGGATCGGGCCGGCGCTGATCGCATTCACCCGCACCTGGTTATCGGGGCCCAGTTCGGCGGCGAGATAGCGCACCGAGGCCTCCAGGGCCGCCTTGGCCACGCCCATCACGTTATAGTTGGGGATGGCCCGCTCAGCGCCCAGATAGCTGAGGGTGATCACGCTGGCGCCCGGGTTGAAAAGGG
>JBILDB010000131.1:0-6503 GCA_044352805.1 Cyanobium sp. | reverse complement strand
CTCTGGATGGGCTGCTACGGCATCGGGGTCTCCCGGCTGGCCCAGGCCGCCGTCGAGCAAAACCACGACGGCCGGGGCATCTGCTGGCCCCTGGCCATCGCCCCCTTCGCGGTGATTGTGGTGATCGCCAGCCTCAACGAACCGCTGCAGGTGGAACTGGCTGAGCGCCTTTATGGCGAATTGCAAGCCGCCGGCTTGGAGGTGCTGCTGGACGACCGGGACGAACGAGCCGGGGTCAAATTCAAAGACGCCGACCTGATTGGCATACCCTTCCGGGTCGTTGTCGGCAGGGGGGCCGCCAGCGGCCAGGTGGAACTGGTTTCGCGTCTTGACGGCAAACCGGAGGACCTCGCAGCGGACGACCTCTTACCCCGCCTGATGCAACGCCTGGCCGCAGCGTGATCGGGGTCGACTCCAACGCCTCTTTAAGATCGGTTCAGATGCCGCACCACCATGGCTGCCTTGAATCCAATCCAACGCCTGGCAACTTGGATAGCCGCAGCCCTGGACGGGCGCTGGGCCTTCAAGGCGGTCCTAGGCCTGCTGCTTTGCCTCAGCCTCAGTCTCAGCGGCTGTAGCAGCAGCGCCAGCGGCAAACTAAGCGGCAACTATGTAGATGACACCGTCAGCGTGGCCCAGAGCCTGCTGACCACAATCCACCTGGATGCCGATGATCCCGGCCGCAGTGAGGCCGAAAAAGAGGCTCGCGCCTTGATCAATGACTACACGGCCTTCTACCGCCCCCGTCAGGACATCAACGCTCTTGGGTCCTTCACCACCATGGTGACCGCCGTCAACTCCCTGGCCGGCCATTATCTCGGCTATGCCAACCGCCCCTTGCCCGAAGCGCTGCGCAACCGTATCGAGAAAGAACTGCAACAGGCCCAGGCCTCTGTGGTGCGGGGGACCTGAAGCGAGGCCGACCCCAAGTCTTTGACGAAGGGCACCTGCATCTGACACGCTCTTCGCTTGTGCTGTGAAGCGGCTACGGGCCGCCTTGTCCTTGGCCAACGTCGTCGTCATCGGTGCGCAATGGGGTGACGAGGGCAAGGGCAAGATCACGGATCTGCTGAGCCGCTCCGCCGATGTGGTGGTGCGTTACCAAGGCGGGGTCAATGCAGGCCACACGATTGTGGTTGAGGACCGAGTGCTCAAACTGCACCTGATCCCCTCGGGCATCCTCTACCCCGAAACCGTCTGCCTGATCGGCTCTGGCACGGTGGTCGATCCCAAAGTGATGCTCGGCGAAATCGACACCCTGCGGGACCTCGGCATTTCGGTGGAAGGCCTCAAGCTGGCCTCCACGGCCCACGTGACCATGCCGTACCACCGCCTGCTGGATCTGGCGATTGAGCAGCGGCGCGGCGACCGCCGCATTGGTACCACCGGCCGTGGCATCGGCCCGACCTACGCCGACAAATCCGAACGCAACGGCATTCGTGTCATCGATCTGCTGGATGAAGACCGGCTCAGGGATCGGCTGCTAACGCCCCTCACCCAAAAGAACGAACTGCTCACCAAGGTCTACGGGCTGGAGCCCCTGGATCCCGACGCCGTGATTGCCGAATACGCCGGCTACGGCGCCCGACTGGCCCCCCACGTGGTCGATTGCACCCGCACGATTCACCAGGCTGCCCGGGCCCGCAAGAACATTCTCTTCGAGGGTGCCCAGGGCACCCTGCTGGATCTCGACCACGGCACCTATCCCTATGTCACCTCCTCCAATCCCGTCTCCGGGGGGGCCTGCATCGGTGCGGGGGTAGGACCCACCCTGATCGACCGGGTGATTGGGGTGGCCAAGGCCTACACCACCCGCGTCGGGGAAGGCCCATTCCCGACCGAACTGGAGGGCAGCCTCAATGACCACCTCTGCGATCGTGGCGGCGAATTCGGCACCACCACCGGCCGACGTCGGCGCTGTGGCTGGTTTGACGGTGTCATTGGCCGCTATGCCGTCGAAGTCAATGGTCTCGACTGTTTGGCCATCACCAAGCTGGATGTGCTGGACGAGCTCGATGAGATCCAGGTGTGCGTGGCCTACGATCTTGATGGAGAGCGCATTGAGTACTTCCCCTGCAGCGCCGAAGATTTTGCCCGCTGCCAGCCGATCTTCCAAACCCTGCCTGGCTGGCAGTGCTCGACCGCCGATTGCCGCCGGCTGGAGGATCTCCCCGACACCGCCCAGGCCTACCTGCGTTTCCTAGCTGAGCTGATGGAGGTGCCGATCGCCATCGTTTCGCTTGGGGCCCAGCGAGACCAGACCATCGTGGTCGAGGATCCGATCCATGGTCCCAAGCGCGCCCTGCTCAGCGTCTAGTCGTTAGGCCGGACACACCCCCCCCCTTACCCCTTCCACTCCCCTCAGACCCCATGAGCGCCGCCAGCCTCCCGGCCCCCAACAGCCTGCTGCCGCTTGACCGGAATCTTGATGTGGTCGGCATCGGCAACGCCATCGTGGACGTGTTGATCCAAACCGACGACAGCTTCCTAGAGGAACATGGCCTGAGCAAGGGCACCATGGCCCTGATCGATGAGATTGCGGCCGAAGGGCTTTACGCCAGCTTGGGCCCTGGATTGGAAACCTCCGGCGGTTCCGCCGCCAACACCCTGGCCGGTATTGCCCAACTGGGCGGCAAGGCGGCCTTCATCGGGCGGGTGCGCGATGACCAATTGGGGGCGATTTTCGCCCACGACATTCGATCGGTGGGTGCCCGCTTTGACACCCCCGCCGCGGCCAGTGGCCCCTCCACCGCCCGCTGCCTGATCCTGGTAACCCCGGATGCCCAGCGCACGATGTGCACCTATCTGGGGGCTTCCGTGGGCCTGGACCCCGGGGACCTGGACCTGGATCTGGTGCCCCAGGCGAAAGTTCTCTACCTGGAGGGCTACCTGTGGGACAGCGAAGCGGCCAAACAAGCCTTCCTGACGGCGGCCGCCGCGATGCGCGCCAGTGGCGGCCAGGTAGCCCTTTCCCTCTCCGATGCCTTCTGCGTCGATCGTCACCGCGACAGCTTCCTTGAGTTGGTGGACGGCCATGTGGACATCCTGTTTGCCAATGAGATGGAGATCACTTCCCTCTACAAAGCCAACAGCTTTGAGGAGGCAGCCCAGCAGGTGCGGGGCCGTTGCCAGGTGGCGGCCCTGACCCGCAGCGAACAGGGTTCGGTGGTGCTGAGCGGCGACCAGACCCTGTTGATCGAACCGTTCCGGCTGGGGCCCCTGGTCGACACCACCGGCGCCGGTGATCTCTATGCCGCCGGCTTCCTGCAGGGCTACACCGACGGCGCGAGTCTGGAACGCTGCGGTCGACTTGGCTCTCTCTGCGCCGGCCAGGTCGTCACCCAACTGGGCCCCCGTCCCCAGGCCTCCCTTCCCGCCCTGGTCGCCCAACACCTCGATTGACAGCCTGGGGCCTGCACCCAACAGATCGTTCAGGACCGGTGCGGCACAGCAGGCCACCCCAGTTGCTCCAGCAGGCCACCCAGGGACAGGGCCCTGACCCCACCGGGTTCAGGCGGCCGATCCAATAACAGCAGACGCAGGCCCTGATCGGCGGCTATGGCATGCCACAGGGCTTCGTTGGGTCCACCGGAACGCCGGGCCAGCACGCAGGTCAACCGCCAGTGCCGGCAGAGGGCACGCTCAATGGCGCCATCCCCTCCCGGCCGCAAACAGGCGATGCGCTCGGGGTCCAAGCCGGCCGCCGTCGCCTGCTGCAGGGCCAGGGGCAGGGGCAGGATGCGGCCATGGTGCACGGCACCGGGGGTGAGGCGCACCGCCTCTACCAACTGGCGAGCGCCGATCGCCAACAGCAACCTTTCACCGGCAAGGCGATGGCGCCCCAGATCCGAGAGGTCCCCCAGCGCCTCGGCCCGGCCCAGGGGCAACAGGGGCCGTTGCAGCCGCACCAAGGGTTGATCGAGGTCGGCACACGCGCTCGCCAGGCTGGCGCTGATGCGGCGGGCAAAGGGATGGCTCGCATCCACCACCCAGGTAAAGCCCTCCCCACCCCTGCGGGCGGCGAGCAGCTCCTGCACCAGGGCTGCCTCGCCAGCCAGGGCTCCCACCCGCAGCTCCTGGCCGGCGGCGGAGCCGTAGGCCCTTGCCGCCTGGGGGCTGACCACACTGATCCTGAGCCGCCAGCCTCGCTGCAACAGGACTTGGGCCAGCACCGGGCCCTCGCCCGTCCCGGCGAACAGCCAGATCCGCCCGCCCCTGGCCCCGACCCATGGAGCGGCGTGCATCAAGATGGAATCAGCAATCCGTAGGTATCGGAGTGAATCACTGTTTGCTTGAGGTGGAGGTGCTGGAGGCCCCACAGGTGCGTTACACCCAGGACAACCAAACGCCAGTGGCAGAAATGGCCGTGCGCTTTGACGGCCTGCGGGCGGAGGATCCCCCTGGCCAAATCAAAGTTGTCGGCTGGGGAAATCTGGCCCAGGACCTGCAGAATCGTGCCCAAGCGGGCCAGCGACTGGTGGTTGAAGGGCGACTGCGCATCAACACCGTAAGCCGAGCGGATGGAGTGAAAGAGAAGCGGGCCGAACTGACCCTGGCGCGGCTCCACCCCCTTGGGGAAGCTACCCATCAGGGCACAGCCAATGCGGCGGGGATGGCAGCGAGGCCAGAAGCGGCCCCGACAGCGGCTCCCGCGCCCCGCAACGTGCCCCGGCCGATCCCCCAAACCAGCCAAGCCCCCCGGCCAGACCTGGAGGCCACAAGTCGCAGTACGGCGGTGGCCGCCGAAAAGCCACCGGTCTGGAACACCTCGCCCCTGGTGGCCGACGACCTGCTCGATGGGGACGACGACATCCCCTTCTGAACCTCGAGGGGACGCCGAATCAACCCTAGCCATCTCAACCCAGGGGAAACCTCTCGTTGGCCTGGTCCAACATCTGCCCCAACTCCCGCTCCAGGGCCGCCAGATCTAGGCGCCACTGGGACCAGTGCCCACCATCCAACTGCCGCAGCAGCCACTGACGGTCCTGGGCCAGCAAGGCGATCAGGGTTGCCGTGTCCTCAAGCTCAACCGGTTGCTCGCCCTTTGGATCGGGAGCAGGCTGGGACGACGGGAAGGAGCTGGCCATGGAAATCGATCCCAATCCCAGAGGATGTGGCCATCTTGCCCCCTGCTGCAGGAGGATGGGGCCATGCAAGCCCTTTTTTCCCCCGGTTCGCTGATCACCGTGGCTGGAGCGGTTCTCACCGTGATTGGCTCGGTTGCCTACCTCACTGACAGCCCGAACCTGAGCCTGCCAGCCATTTTTTATGGCATCCCTGTGCTGCTGGGAGGTCTGGCGCTCAAATCAGCCGAGCTGCCCCCGGCCCGCCGTCTGACGGACCCGACCCTGTTGCGCCCCTTGCGCGACTTGCCCGAAAATGAAAGTCTGCGAAAGTTGCTTGAAGATGTGAGCCGCTGGCGTTACGGCCAGAAAGCCCACCTGGAATCGTCCCTGGAGGCTCTCAAGCTCTGGGATGAGGACAAACCTCCCCAGTTGGAATCGATCGAGGAGATCCAGCAGGACAACGGCTACGGACTCCGCCTGTTGTTCAGCTGCCAGGGTGTGCCTTTCCAGCGATGGCAGGACCGGCAGGATCGACTGGGACGTTTCTTCGGACCTGGCCTGATGGCGGAACTGAGCCAACCGGATTCGGCCCACCTGCTGCTCACCCTGCTACCCAACGCCAGCCCACCCGCCACCGCCGCTCCGTGAGTCAAGACCACACCGTCAGCCAGGCGGACAGCCTGCGGGTTTCCGTCCTCAGTGAAGCCCTGCCCTTCATCCAGCGCTTCGCGGGACGCTGCATGGTGGTGAAGTACGGCGGTGCAGCGATGGTGCGGGAGGACCTGCGCGAGGCGATCTTCCGGGACCTGGTGCTGCTCAGCTGCGTTGGCGTGAAGGTGGTGGTGGTCCATGGCGGTGGGCCGGAGATCAACACATGGCTCGGACGCCTCCAGATCCAACCTGAGTTCCGCGAGGGGCTGCGGGTGACGGACTCGCAAACCATGGATGTGGTTGAAATGGTGCTCGTCGGGCGCCTCAACAAACGCATCGTCAATGGGATCAACTTGGTGGGGGGCCAGGCGGTTGGGCTGGCGGGCGGCGATGGCGGCCTGGTCACGGCCCGCACCCTGGGGGATGGCACCCACGGGCTGGTGGGGGACGTGGCCCATGTCGATCCAAGCGTGCTGCTGCCGCTGCTGGAAAACGGCTACATGCCAGTGATCTCCAGCGTCGCCCCCGACCCGGCCGGCCAGGTGCACAACATCAATGCCGACACGGTGGCCGGCGAGCTGGCTGCGGCGCTCCAGGCCGAAAAACTGATCCTGCTCACTGACACCGTGGGCATATTGCGGGACAAGGACGATCCGAATTCCCTAATCCCCCAGACCACCCTGGCCGAAGCCCGTGGGCTGATCGCCAGCGGGGTCGTGGCCGGCGGCATGACCCCCAAGACCGAATGCTGCATCCGTGCCCTGGCCCAGGGTGTGGGGGCCGCCC
>JBILDB010000130.1:0-6574 GCA_044352805.1 Cyanobium sp. | reverse complement strand
GGCTGGCGCCACCCGGGCGAACACATCCACCCGATCCACCAGCTCGGCGATCGCATCAGGAGTCAGTTCGGCCAGGTGGCGCCCATCGATCGCCGCCACCTCAACAGCGTCATCGCCACCTGTGGGTCGACCGATGCCCATCTGACGGGCAATCGCCCGGGCCGTTTCAAGATGGTCACCGGTGATCATCTTCACGCGGATGCCTGCCGCCTGGCAGGCCGCCACGGCCAGGATCGCCTCGGGGCGTGGTGGATCCAGCATCCCCTGCAGACCGAGGAAATCCAGATCCTTAGCAACATGGTGGTGCTCCAACTGGTGCTGGCAGGCCTTGGCCTGGCCAATGGCAAAGGCCAGCACCCGTTCCCCACAGGCCGCCATCGCTCCCACGGCCGCTTCGATCGCCGCTCCGTCGAGGGCTTGGGGCTGGCCTAGGGAATCCAGCTGCCGGCTGCAGCGATCCAGAATGGCTTCCACCGAGCCCTTGACCAGGATCCGCTCGCTGCCGTGCAGCGTGGCCATAAACTGATGTTCGGAAGCAAAGGGAATGGCATCGCGGCGGGGATGGCGATCCAGAGCGTCCTGGCGGTCGATTCCGGCTGCATCAGCGGCCACCAACAGGGCGGTTTCGGTGGGATCGCCCACCAGGCCCTCACGGTTGCTGGGTCGGGCGTCGTTGCAGAGCAGGCCGGCCAGCAGGGTTTCCTGCAGGGCCGCATTCGATGTCCCAGACAGACCACTCCCAGGCCAGAGATCCTCGATCGCCACCAATTGGCCGCCCCCATAGAGGTGCTGCACCGTCATCCGGTTCTGGGTGAGGGTGCCGGTCTTGTCGGAGCAAATGACGGTAGTGCTGCCAAGGGTTTCCACGGCAGGCAGCTTGCGGATGATGGCCCGCCGCCTGGCCATGCGGTTCACGCCTATGGCCAGGGTGATCGTCACGATTGCCGGCAACTCTTCCGGGATCGCGCCCACCGCCAGGGCCACGGCCCCATCGAACATCTCATCGGCGCCGCGCCCCCGCGCCAGCCCCACCAGAAACGTGAGCCCAGCCAGCACCAGAATCGCCTTCAGCAAGCTGCGACTGAAACGGGCGAACTTGCGGGTGAGCGGCGTGGTGAGATCCACCTGTTCCTGCAGGGTGGTGGAGATGCTCCCCACCTCGGTGTCATCACCCGTGGCCACCACCAGCCCCAGGCCCTGACCGGTTGTCACGTAACTGCCCGCGTAGGCCATGCCGATCCGCTCCGCCAGGGGGGCGGACGCCTCCACGGCGGTGGTGCCCTTGTGCACCGGCAGCGATTCCCCGGTGAGGGCCGATTCATCGGTCTGCAGGTGGCGCCCCTCCAGCAACCGCAGGTCGGCCGGCACCCGCGCCCCAGCCTCCAGCTGCACCAGATCGCCCGGTACCAGCTGTTCCGAGGCCAGGCGCTGGCGCGTGCCACCGCGCACCACCTCCACCTCGGTGCGCACCGATCGCGCCAGGGCGGCGATCGCGTTCTCGGCCTTGCTCTCCTGCACGAAGCCGATCACGGCATTGATCACCGTGACGCTCCAGATCACCAGGGCATCGCGAGGGTGACCCAGCAGCGCCTTCACCGCCCCGACCACCAGCAGGGTGATCAGCAGGGGATTGTTGAACTGGAGCAGAAACTTCAGCCAGCCGGGCTTGCCGCCCCGGATTGTGAGCGTATTGGTGCCATGGGCATGGAGCCGGCGCTTGGCTTCCGCCTCGCTCAGGCCGGAGGTGCCATCACTCTGCAAGGCCGCCACCACATCGGCCGCTGGCCGGGCATGGGCTGGTGCGGGCAAGGGCTGCATGGGGCGGCTCAGCGCTTGGGATCAAGGCCTAGCGCATTTCCCATCGCCTGAGCCCGCTGAACACAGAAGTGGGGTTGGATGGAGGCGTCGCTGAGCCCGACATCCGCTGGGCCCCAATGCTGATCTCCTGTCATGACCTTCAGCACTGTCTTTCACGAGCTGGCCGCGATCTTGGTGATTGCCGGTGTGATCGGGGTACTGGCCCTGAAGCTGCGCCAGCCTTTGATAATCAGCTACATCATCACCGGCATCTTGGCGGGCCCGGCGGTGCTGGGCTGGGCCTCCGGTGGCAGTGAGATCAAGCTGCTCTCCAGCATCGGTATTGCAGTGCTGCTGTTTGTGGTGGGCCTCAAGCTCGATGTGGGGTTAATCCGCTCGGTGGGACCGGTGGCGCTCGCCACGGGGTTAGGGCAGATCGTGTTCACCGCACTGTTCGGCTTTCTGCTGAGCCTCGGGCTTGGTTTTGCACCGGTGAAAGCGATCTACATCGCCGTGTGCCTCACCTTCTCCAGCACGATCATCATCGTGAAGCTGCTTTCCGATAAACGGGAGATCGATTCACTGCACGGTCGGATTGCCGTGGGATTCCTGGTGGTGCAGGACATCGCCGTGATCCTGGCGATGATCCTGCTCACCTCCTTCACCGCAGCTGGATCGGGGGGCATCGCGGCCCAGGGAATCCGCCTGTTGTTAGTGGGCACGGCCTTCGTGCTGGGCACGGTCGCCACGATGCGCTGGGTGATGCCTCCCCTGCTGGGCCGCTTGGCTCAGAACCAGGAACTGTTGGTGCTGTTTGCCGTGGCCTGGGCGGTGGGGCTGGCGGCCCTGGCCGATGGCGTGGGGTTCAGCAAGGAGGTGGGAGCCTTCCTGGGCGGTGTGTCGATCGCCTCCACCGCCTACCGGGAAGCGATCGCCTCACGGCTCACCGGCCTACGCGATTTTCTGCTGCTGTTCTTTTTTATCGACCTGGGCTCAGGCCTCAACCTCACGGCAGCGGGCATGCAGCTCTGGCCAGCTGTGGTGCTGTCGCTGTTTGTGCTGGTTGGCAACCCACTGATCGTGGTGGCGATCATGGGTGTGATGGGCTACCGGCGCCGAACTGGCTTCCTGGCTGGTCTCACGGTGGCTCAGATATCGGAGTTTTCGCTAATCCTCGCGGCTCTTGGCCTGCGGCTTGGGCAGATCGGTGAGAAGGAAGTCAGCCTCATCACGTTAGTGGGTGTGATCACGATTGCTCTCTCCACCTACATGATCCTGGGATCCGATCGGCTCTATGCCTGGCTAGAAGGACCACTGCGCGTCTTTCAGCGGGCAACCCCATTCAGTGAACTGAAGGGCAGCATCATTGGACCCGCAAAGGTAGATGTCGTTCTGCTGGGTTTAGGCCGCTATGGCAGCGCGATTGTCCGCCAGCTGCGCGCCCACGATCTGTCGATCCTGGGCATCGACTTCGACCCCCAGGCTCTGCGTCTGGCGGCTGCCCAGGGTCTGCCGGTGCAATACGGCGATTCGGAGGACCCTGAGTTCACGGCCTCCTTGCCGCTCTCATCGGCCACCGTGGTGGTCAGCACCCTGCCCTCTCTGGAGAGCAATGCGGCCATCCGCCATGGCCTGGAATCGGCGGGCTTCCGGGGGCAGTTCATCGCCACCGCCCACGACGAGGCCGAGGTGGTGAAGCTGGAATCCATCGGAGCGCAGCGCACCCTGTTGCCGTTTCTTGATGCAGCTGAACGGGCGGCCGAGCTGATCGTGGACGACCTGCGGGAGCTACAACAGAGCCAAACTGCCAAGGCTGTGTCGTAGTGGCAGGCTTGCTGTCAGCTCGTCAAGCCTTAGTGCTGGGCAAGAAACGCCTCGATCCAGTCATGGTTGCGCTTCTGGAGGATCCGATCGGCGATCGTCGTGGCCTCCTCAGGGATGGAAAAGCGTTTGCGGAAACCCTGGGTGAGGGCTTCCAGCACTGGCCTGGGCAACTGCTGGATGGTGCTGCGCAGCGTGCGGATGGTGCTGCGCAGCGCGCGGATGGTGGCCGGATCGAGGGGGAGGAGCCCTGGATCCTGCGGGGTGCGATCAGGCGACGGATGGCCGGGCCCTTCTTGCGCTCGCCGGTCAGCTCCAGGATTTCGGTCATCTCCTGATCGGAAAGCTCGACGGTCACTTTCATGGTTTAGGCCTCCCAGAGTCAGACCTCGAGATCAGCATGGCACCGGTCGCCTGAGCCCCTCAGGCCGCAGCATGAGCTGGCAGGCTTCGACAGCGTCAAAGAGCGCCAAGGTGTACGGCGCACCGTGGTGCTCTGCCCAGACGAGGGCAGCAACGTGATCGCCTAAACCTGCCTGTCGGCTGGGGCGATCGTGTTGGCGGGAGGTGCCTGGTGCCTTGCGACGCAACATGCCCGACGCCCTTCCAGTTGTCGTGCTGGGCCGGCTGGCGGTGGATCGTCGCCATCAGGGCCTGGGCCGCGCCCTGGTGGCCGATGCGCTGCGGCGCAGCCTTGCCGCCAGGCGCCTGATCGGCGCCAGAGCACTGCTGGTGCACGCGATCGACGAGCAGGCGGCTGCGTTATACCGCTCGCTTGGATTTCGCCCCTCGCCGCTCAGTGCCTCGACGTTGATGCTGCGGCTGTCAGAAGCAGCCGACTGACACCACCCCAAGCTCACACGTCACCCATCCCATGGCTTACCCCAACATCGAAGCAATCCTGGAAGCAGGCGGCGACATCACGGCGGGGCGCGTCGTCCCGATCGAATGTGTGGCCTCCGCCAGCACCAGTTACGACTGTCCGGTGATGCTGGTGCGGCGCGAGGGGGAGACCTTCGTGGCGTTGCTGCACAGGCTGGATCGCTCGATCGCCAAAGCCTGGGAGCAAGAGATCACGATTGATGAGGTCAACGGGTGAAGGGATACCGGTGACACCAAAAAAGTGATCCCCGGACATCAGCTCGGCAAGCTAAGGCGAAACAAGGGAGGAGAAAGATTCCCCTCCCTATACTGAGTAACATGGGGACTGTTGATGATGGCGCAGGGAATCTTTGTTGAGCTGATGGTACCGGATGATTCTTTTTTAGACGTCTTCTGCAGCGGCCAGGCACGGGTTGATCAATACTTCCATACCCGCGAATGGTTGGCAGAGAAAAGCAAGGGAGGGTCGCTTACGACTTACGTCTTCCGTGCTGGAGAGGCTGGACCTGTTGTGGGGTATGCCGCTTTGTTACGGATCCAGTCGGCCCCTTTCAGATGGATGATGGCGAGCCAATGCTGACTATGCGAAAGTTTCTGCGCTGAACTGGAATTAAGGCAGCGGTAAATCAGCTGACTCGTCGTCGTAATCAACAGGTGTCAGATCCCTGCGGTTGTTGCGATCGCGCAGGCTTTCCAATCGCAACCTCACAGCCTCCACATCTTCCAGTGGGAAGCGCCAGTGCCCCCCGGCGGTCTGAAAGGCGCCAGGAAACCAGCCGCCCTCCAGCCAGTTCTTCACGGTGTTGGCCGACGACACCCCAAGCAAGGTGGCGGTCTGCCTACTGGTGAGCGGAGCAGCTGCAGCACTCGCAACCAGCCGATCAACCAGGTCGCTGCGACCAGCCTCCCGGAGGGCGGCGGTCACATCACTGAGAAGAGCCAGGCTAATCGCAGTCATGGAGCGATCTTAGGCCAAAGCGTCAAAACCATCAATTTGTGCTGCTCAATTGTTGCACCACTGCCGCCTTGTTCAGCTGCGTCGCCAAAGATTGGCAGTTCTATCAGTTGCGCGAGCGGGCCCGGTGCTGCTTGCGGGAGGCCTGCTCAATGGTCTTGAGCTCCTCGGCATCCTGCTGCAGCTCACCAGCCAGGGTATCCAGGTCGTCTGCGGCGTCGCGCAGCTGGCTGCTCAGCTTGAGGCCCTGCTCAATCGAGGCGCTGTAGGCCGCTGCCGCCTGATCAATCTCGGCGAACAGCTCCTTGTATTCCTCCGGTGGGTTGCGGTCCCAGTCCGCCATGGCGATCGCCGCCTGCTCTAGTACCCCCAAGGCGGAGCGCCAACTGGCCTTGAGGCGGAAATCGAGATGGCGCAGATCCACATTGGTTCGCTTGATCTCCTTGGTGCTGGAGACCTTTGCTAGGGCCAAGACCTGGCCCTTGAGGTCGGCCAGCGAGGGTTCCTTCTGCCGCGCAGACCTGGCTTGAGCAGGCGCCTTGGCGGTTGCCTTGGCCGCTGCCTTGGCTTTGGCGACTGGCTTGGCTGCTTTCGCCGCAGGGGAAGACTTGCGGGGCATCGTGCTCACTCAGCGAGGTCCAGCCCCAGCTGCTCACCGCCGCGTAGTTGCTCCAGCTCCCGCCGCAGGGACTTGCTGGTCTGCCGTTCGATCCTGAGGGCTTCGCTCAGCTCATCGCGCTCACGCCGGTAGCGGTTGGTGTGGGCGACGCGGCCACCAAGGCTCTGGTTGTTCTTGGCCAGTTGCTTGCGGCGCTCCACCTCAGCCTCGAAGGCTCGCTGCAGCGCATCGAGCTCCTTTCGCAACTGGCTTTCAGCCTTGGACTGCTGCTGCTCGATTCGCAGAACCTCGTTCTCCGCCTGCAGGGCATTGATTCGCGACTCCAGGCGACGGATGGTGCCATCCTTGCCTTTGAGGATGTCTTTGAGCTTGGTGATGAGGGCCAGCAACCCACTCTGCTTCTGGCGGTGATCGAGGGCCTGTTCTTCACATTGGCGGGCGTAGTCACGCAACAGCCCTGTGCGGCGCTGCAGCACCTTGGCGGTGCACTCGTATTTGAT
>JBILDB010000129.1:0-6593 GCA_044352805.1 Cyanobium sp. | reverse complement strand
TGCTTGTGATGTCACCCATGGGATGGGGATGCGATTGTTTCATCCACCTTCGATGGGCACCACCAGCAAGTCAATAATGGGCCGATGGAGGTAACTGTAAGTAGATGGAAGCAGAACCTATCGCTCTGGTTCCAGCTGCGTAAGCGGATCGTCGCCATGGCGGCCGCCGAGTTGGTTGCGGGCAGATCTGGCGGCACACTCTGTCAAAGCTGTTTACAGTGCTATTGCGGTGCTGCGACCATGGCAACTCCCTTATAGTCGTTGTCGGTTTAGCTTGAGGAGTGTACGATAAATTTGATGTTAATTAGCTACTGTGGTTAGAATATCGAATGGCCGAGGGCAGCTTCTGGCTGCAGGTAAATAACAATAAGCGGAGCAAGCTTTGCATGACTACCTGGCCGGCACTACGGCGGATCGGCGTCGAGCAGGAGGGCTGGCTGCGCAGCGATGGGATTTTGCGATTCGAGCTGGACCAGGCGTCCGGCTGGAGGGAACACGATGCACGCTTGCCGTTGCTGCAGGGGCGTCCGGCGTCCTCCAGTTGGCGGCAGCTGCCGATTGGCCCCTGTTTGGCACCGGCCTCGTCCGGGTGGTGCCGAAGCTCACGCTCACGGCGCTGCAATCAGGGGAAGGGCTGCGGCTGAAGAGCTTTGCCTTGCTGCGACATCGGATCAGCCAGGGCCAATGGCGGACCTTGGTGAAAGGGGTTCCTGAAGCTATGCCCAACTTTGTCAACAGCAGCCCCGGCAGCTTTAAGCAGAAAGGGCTCTGGGAACGGTACGGTGGGGTAGAATCATCGAATAGAATGGGTTTCTACATCTCGGTGGTGGAATGGCGGTCAACATCAAAAGTCCCCAGGTTGATGGGCTGATCGGCCAGCTACGCCAGATCACCGGCCGGGGTGCCACCGACATCGTGCGCGAAGCCCTGGAGCGCGAGCTGCAGCGGCAGCGCCGGATCCGCCGCAGCGCACGCCTCCAGCAAGATCTCTCTCCCCTGCAGGACCAAGCCGCAGCGCTGGCCAGGCCGTTTGATGCCAGCGAGCTCTACGGAGCCGATGGCCTGCCCGGATGATTCTCGACACCTCCGCCGTGATCGCCATCATCCAGCGCGAGCCTGGTTGGCAGCAGATTCGCAGCCAGCTGGAACAGGCAAACCTGCTGCGGATCTCCGCCGGCACCCTGCAGGAGTTGCTGGTGGTGGCCCATTGCCGCGGTGTGCTTGATGCCGTTGAGGCGCTGTTGCTGCTGCTCGATGCCGATGTGGTGCCCGTTGATGAAGATCTGGCCCGGCCGGGCTTGCCAGATCTTCCAGAGGTTCGGCAAGGGCCAGGGCCATGGCGCCCAGCTCAATTTCGGCGATTGTTTTGCCGCCGCCCTGGCGGAACGGGAGCAGTGCCCGCTCGCCTGTGTCGGCGACGACTTCCGCGCCGCCGGGTTTTAAGGAGTTTTAGTGATGACTTGCCCGTAAACAATGCAATCCATTCGCTTTTATCTGATTTTTTCAGCAGTTGGACTGCTGCCCATTGCTTTGAGCTAGGGGATAGTTAAACCGGGCGACGAAGGCATCCATATCTGATTCACGGCGCTCACCCCTAATCAGTTCAACCAGTGCCTCAGCCACCACAGCCACCGCCGCAGCCACCGCCGCAGCCACCACCACAGCCGCCACTGCTGGCACCGCCGCCGCCATCGGTTTGGCCGCCGCGAGGGTCCGGCCGGTCCCTCGGGTCGAGCCACAGTGAGGTGAACATAGTGGCGATCAGGGTCAAGGTCACAAATATCAGGGCAACAATCAAAAACCCCACCGGCCGGCCGTGCTCTAGCCCTTGCAGAAGGCGAGCGACGCCCAAGAGCCACACACCGCCTATCACGATCACCCCCAACGGCCGGGCATTCAAGCCCCGGCGCTTGTGTTGCCTCTTCACCTCCAGGCAGCCCACCACCGTCACCACGCCGTAAAGAAGCAGAAAGGCAGGCCCGTTGAGGCTGAAGGGAAAGCTCTGATAGCCCGCCTTGCAGCCGCCCAACACCAGGGCGATAACAAGCGACCCCAGCAGCATCCCCCACTGATGCGCCATCCGTCGTGGGAGCCGGGGCGCGGTGGCCTGCGGCATAGCAACAGGCGGCACGGCCGCAGGCGGCAGAGCCGCAGGCCAGAGGTCCGCAGGCGGGGCCTCGCCAAAGAAGGCCCGATAGCTTGCCAGCGTGCGGCGGTAGCACTCCACCAGCCTCTGCCGCTCCTCCTCGCCCCCCCGCGATGGGGTGTGGTGCAACGGCTGGCCCAGCACCCGGGGGCAAAACTCTTGCCAGTAGCTGCGGGTGTCGAGCAGATGCTGATGCCAGGCCTGGTCCACCGCCTTGGAGGGGGAAACCGGATGGCCAGCAGCTATGGCGAGAAAGAGAAATCGGCGGTATTCGCCAAGCACCCGCTCGCTTTTCGCCACCGACCAGCCCTGCTCGCAGGCCAGTTTGACCGCGAAAGTAACCGTGCCACCCAGTGCATCCAAGCAGTAATTCTGCAGACGCAAGTAGAGATCCTGCTGTTGATCAGTGAGCATTGCGCTGCTTGTCAGGTCACCCATGGGATAGGGATGCGATTAGTTCATCCACCCTCTATGGGCACAGCCATCGAGTCAATGATGGGCCGATGGAGTTGGCTGTAAGTAGATGGAAGCAGAACAAATCGCTCTGGGGCAAGTTGCGTAGGCGGGTTTTCGCCATGGCGCCTACTTGATGGACATGCATCTCGCCTCGACAGGTCGATTTCTAGCCACAGAGACGAACCAATCCCAAGCGGCTTGCCCAACCTATATGTAGTGTATTTGCCTTGGCCTGACGCTATCACTGGTGATCGAGCTGGAAGTTGACACCTTGATTCGCTTCTGCTAAAAAAAATGGGTCACCTGGTTTCTGGGCCATCAAGGGTCGTAAGTGACTAGGACATGCGTTTGAATGGATTAATTTTCAAAATCAAATTTGGTTTATTCATCATGTCAGACATTTTAACGACTATTATGGACCGTTATGCTAATTTTAGTATGACGGATGATCGGGCTCCTGAGATCGTCAGTCTTCGGTATTTATCCTTTGAAAATAGCTTTCCGGATCCTGATGCAAGCAGTAGGCTAGTTATTGTGTTAGTGGAACCCCGATTAATAGAAGCAGGTGATGATGCCAATTTGCAGGCTGAACTTATTAATTCGCTCCTACGGTACAAGGCTGATTTAAGGGCTGAAGGCTTGATGAGTCGATTTATTCTGGCTGATGTGTATAAGGGCTCTATTCATAAAGACGGTCAAACTGTATTGGCTATACGCCATTTTTTCAAGGCCGTGAGGGCGTCGTTTCCAAATTTTGAAGGTGCTGTTTTGATAGGTAACTTTCCAGAGGCTACCTTGGTTAGAAAAGTTTGCTGGGCGCCATCGGATGTTCAATTGGCTATTGCTTCGGAGATCATTAGCGAACGATCTGAGATTGTTATGGCCGACCTTAGTGGTAATTGGGATACCCTTTATCGGAGGGCGGATTTTTCAGAACAGTTAATCAGTGCTCGACCGGATGCAGCTACAACTAGGAGAGGGTGGAAGTCAGGTGAAGAGGTGTTAACTTGTGAGTTTACTTCCTCAGATTTTGAGATCAGAGATACAGGACCCAATGCCGGGCCCTATAGGGATGCATTTTTTTTAAACGATGCTATTTACACCATAGTCGAAAACAGAGCGGTCCCGACACCTTTTCTAAAGCTACGCATCAATAGTGGTGAAAGAAACAATGAAGTGGCACTAGAGGATCGTTCTGTAACTAATATCATTTCTAAGCCTGAAATCTCTATTTCAAGAATAAATGCCTATCATATTGCCATGAATCCTGATCCTTCGCTAGTAGGCGCTGATGGAAATCGCTTCCTTGATGGGTCTGGTAATCCTCAAGAAGTAAGGAACCCTACTCGCCTGATTGACGATTTTCATGAAAGTATGTTCCCGAGAAAGGATTTTAATTTTGAAAGAAGGATACTTATCCGATATTTTAAAAGAAATCACAAATTCAGAGTTGGTTCTTTCTCAAAACTCCCCTTTCGTACCGCCGCCATTTCTGGGGCAGCTGAATTTAATCCTGTTTATTATGCCGGGTTACTTAATCAGGCTGCTAGTGATTTTCTACCAGCTGTAACTATCCCAACAGCCAATCTTAATCAGTATGTCGAATTCTTGAAAACACCAGCTGTTTTAAAATATATAATAGCCCATTCAAGTCCATTAATTTCAGACTTTCAAGCTTTAACTAATGCAGTTGATTACACAAATTTGTGTGGGGGTTTGCCTTTCCGATGGCTTTATTTGAGCGGTGCCCACAAACCAACGTTTCAAGGGCAGGGCGGGATGGCAGATATTTATACCCATCGCACATTATGGCATTA
Source organism: Cyanobium sp. (assembly GCA_044352805.1). Taxonomy (GTDB): domain Bacteria; phylum Cyanobacteriota; class Cyanobacteriia; order PCC-6307; family Cyanobiaceae; genus Cyanobium. Next base: position 2,174 of record JBILDB010000129.1, on the reverse strand, counting down.
CAAAACATTAGAAAACTCTGGGGCCAGCATAATTATACATGGTGGGTGCAACGTGAATTCAATAAATGAAACCCAGTCAAATACCTATAACGATTTAAGATATGGCATGTGGAGCAATAGTGAAGGTATTTTATTCTTTACTAATTGTGTAACAATTTTTTCCAGAGCTAAGGGTTTCAATGATTCACCTAATGGGTTTGCCGATGGGTTCAGGCTTGCCGATCGGGCTAATTTAGGCAGCTGCTGGAGAAGTTATTTTAATAATATTTCTAATGATGCAAGCCTTACCACATTTAATATTCAGCGCAAAAGACCCTATTTTTGGAGCATGAATGGTGATTGGACAGTTCGTTTACGAAATGCAAATGGATTGGGAGTTATTGGATTTGACACAACATTTAACTCCAGGGAGGTTCATCCTAATAAAGCATGGATTGATGGCTGGAACTTTGATGGTAGAGTTAACCGGATAAGAGGCGTTGGCGATTTTGATGGTGATGGAAATGATGAGTTTATTGTAACTAGTGAGTGGGGAATCGGAATTATTAAATATAATGGAAATCATTTCAGGGCGTCCATGATTGCGCCAAGAGATACTAGATTTGGTGATTGGCGATATGATGCTACGATTAATTCCGGTAGGGATTTGATAAAGGCAACAGGTAAATTCACTCAAAATGCTAAGAGTGAAATTCTAATATGGAGCAGTTGGGGGATGGCTACCTTGCTGTACAATGATGGTAACTTCCGTCATAGTAGAATCTTTGCCAATGGCTCAAGATTGGGTGGTTGGGTCCTGAATACTGCGGACAATTCCTTTGCAGGAGTTGGAAACTTTGACAGAGACAACAGAAAAGATATGGTTTTGACTAGCCCCTGGGGTATTGGAATCATTTCATTGAATAATATAGCTCCTGTATTTGCAGCACCCAATGGTACTCGTTTTGGTGGATGGCTGCTTAATACCAGAGATAATCAAATCCAGCTTATCGCCGATTTTGATGGAGACGGTATGGATGAATTTCTTGTCACAAGTCCATGGGGTATTGGAATACTAAAGATGACTTCAGGCGCACTTTCCTCGGTAGCCATGTATGCTAATGGATCTACTATTGGGAGCTATGTAGTAAATAATACTGATAGCTTTTGCATTGCAGATAAGTTTAGGGGCGCTTCCAAATATGGTATACTTGTCTCAAGTAGAAACGGATTAGATTGTTTAGAGTTGAGCGGTGATCGCATCGCTCAAGTGGCATCAGTTCGCAATGGAATCCGAGTTGACGGATGGATATTAGATACTTCAAGTAACAGGTTCCAAGCGGTTGGCGATATGAATGCTGACAACCGGGCTGAATTTTTTGTTCGCAGCCCCTGGGGCATTGGATTATTCCATGTTAGCCCTTCGAACCAGTTCCGCTGTTTAACATTAGTACCTTTTGATAGCATGTTGAACGACTGGTATCTGCAGAGCACTGATGTAATGTTGGGATATGGAAAATTTAGTACATCTATGCCCAGCAAAACGAGTCTTTTGTTTCTAAAACAATAACTTGGATTTTGTTTGGCGGCCTTAGGCAATGGCATTATGGCTTCATTGATCGTAAGCTTCGCAGGCTCCTTTTGCATGGTACTCAGAGTTGCTTCGCAATTTGTAGGTACGAAGGCCCGGGCTTATATCAAAATGCAGAAGGCGTGATCGGAGCAAGTCTTGTGAATACGTTGCTCTCCTAGCCGCATCTGATCTTGGCGTTAGGTATCAGCAAGTATTCGTGTGCGCAGAGGGAAGGCCTTTGCGAGTTTACCGCCGGCTGTCACCAATACCAAATCCAAGAACTCAGCGAGCGCAACGTACTCGCAACCGTAGGCCGAGCACTTGCTCTCTTTGCTTAAGGGCAGCACATCAGCTGTCTCCAATTCATACTCCTCAGCACCATCCAGCTCCGTGGCTAGCTGCAAGATGAGCGCGGCATCAGCCAGATCCATCTGATTCATGCGAAGTTAGGTCGCGAGGATGTTACGGAGTTCGCTGCGCCAAAGCCGGGGTACGACCCAAGCTGAATCTTCTCCGAGGAGTTCTACGGCTGCCTCGGTGTACTTGCCGGGGATGAGAAGGTACGCGAGAACGTTGACATCAACGACGATCAGGCGCGCCCCTCACGCTTGAATCGATCAAA
>JBILDB010000128.1:0-6602 GCA_044352805.1 Cyanobium sp. | reverse complement strand
CCTTGATGGCCTGGATCCGCACCTGCCTGTCGCTGATCAGCTTCGGCTTCGGCCTCGACAAAATTGTCGGTGCGATCAACCGCACCCGCCTGGGCGCCAGCAGTCACGCCGACCTGACCGTGCGGCTTGTGGCCATGTCCTTCATTCTCACCGGCATCGTGGCCATGGCGGCCGCCACCCGGCAACACCGACGCAACCTGATCCTGCTGGGGCGGGCTGACTACACCTATGTGCCCCAGACCTCAATCGGCACCGGCACCGCCCTGGCCCTGATGGCCATCGGCACCGTCTCGCTGCTGACGCTCATCTGGGGAGCCCTGCTCTGAAGGGTGCAAACCAGGGGATCAGGGGGCCTTTCGTGAAATTTCTGCGCTCATTACCCTAAAGCCTTCGGAAACCTTGCGCAAACTGACACCCACTCCCGGAAGGCCATGAACAACATTGAGGCAATGCCTTAGGTCCCCAGTTTTAACCTGGCCTTAACCAGGCTGAAGCTAAGGGCCATGGCAATTCTCCCAAAGACCATGCAAACGGTGTCTGATCCAGCCTCCAAGATTTCCCAGCCAACCAGTGGAAGCGGTTGGCGCCTCGGGCCTTACACCCTGTCCGACGACGGCATGCTCATGCTGGGGGACAGCTTGGTTTCGCTGAGCCCCCTGCAAAGGCGCCTGCTGCAATGTTTCGTACGTCACAACCGCACGCTGTTGAGCAAAGAACAGCTGATGCGTGAAGTCTGGGGCCATGAATATGTCAGCGAAGTCAGCCTGGCCCGGGCCGTGCACAGCCTGCGCCAGGTGTTCGCCCAAGGGCCCCTTGGCAGCCAATTGATCCGCACCGTTTACGGCACCGGGTACATCCTTGAGGCTTCCGTGCGGGAGATTGACCCTCCCGGCGCCTCCCCTGCCAGCCCAAGCCCAGGGCTACTGCCAGCCCTGGCCCAGGATGATTACCTTGATGCCCTCATGGCCCTGAGGCAACAAGATCCCACCCAGCTGGCGTATTCGGAATCCATCCTGCGCCGCTGTTTAAAGGTCCAACCCCATTTCACGCCAGCCCTGGCGGCTCTGACCGAAACCCTGCTGCTGCAGCGAGCCTGCGGTTCTGAAGATCCCACCAGCCTGTCTGAAGAAATTGAAACCTTGGTTGCCCAAGCCGAGGCCCAGCAAACCATGACGGTTGAGATGGAGGCCCTGCGGGCCGAAGCACTGCTGCAATTACACCGCCGGCCCGATGAGGCCGCACAGTCCTTCAGCGCCCACCAAGCAAAAGCCAAGGAACCAGGCCCTGGCCAGCGCACCTGGGCGAGGGTGCTGCTGGGTATGGGTGAGTCCCGGTCGGCGCTGCAGCTGCTGGAGCAGGGATTGGACCGGGAGCGTCCCCATGGTTGGCTCTTGGCGGCCCTGGCCCATGCCCATCTGGGCCAGTTTCAACAAGCGCTGGAGGCCTTGAAACTACAGCGTCAAACTACTAATCCGGCCTTTCCCTTGCCCCTCAACCATTTATTAGAAGCCCTGATCCTGGCCAGCCAAGGCGACTTTGAAGCGGCACTCACCGCCTTGTCCGCTTCCGGCATTTTGCTCAAGCCTTTCGGCAGCCTGCACGCCATCGCCGCCACGGTGCAGGCCTTGGCTGGGCAGCGCTCCCAGGCCCAATCCCTGGTTAGCGAAGCGCACCGCTTGGAACCTAGGCAATTAAGGCTGGCCAGTTTGTGGGGCCTGGCGGCCCTGAACCTGGATGACAAAGCGGGTGCGGAGCATTTCTTCCGACTGGCCAAAACCCATGGCTGCGCCGCCGCCTATTACCTAGAGGATTCGGCCTTCCTGGCCCCCCATCAACAAGGTGCCTTGGTTACCAACCATCAGCGCAAGGAGAGCGGCCAGCCCCGATCCCATACCACTACCCTCATCGCCTTGGCCCCTTGGCGCCCCGAAGTACTCAGAGCAATCGAAACGGCATGATTTGGCCCCTGAATCCCAGGGGTCCAGACCCGCTTGCTAGCCATGTCCTCCACCCTTGACCCCCGCAGACTCACCCCCCGGCTAGCTCGCCAGGTGCTTATCGGTTTAGGTGCGTCCAGCCTGCTCCTCGGCCTGGTGGCCTGCCTACCCCCCCCGCTCGGGTCCGCCCAGGCCACCGGCGCCCCCAGCCGTGGGGTCGTAAACCTGCCCACCGATCCCCGTTTGCCCCGGGCCGCCGACGGCCGCCCCTATCCAGTTGTGCCAAGCAGCCCGGCCGCCATCGCTGGGTTATTGACCGCTGTGGAAGTGGCACTGCGCTCTGGTACTACCCCCGCTGTCGATTTGGCCCGACTGGGCCACCAGCAGCAGGTGATCTATCGGGTGCTGGCGCACCGGCCCGACCTGGCCAACCAGGTGCGTGCCTACCTGGCGCCCCGCTGGCAACTGGTGCTGGATCAGCACATGGTGGCGCGGCGAGCCTTTCTGGAAATGCGCCGCGGCAAAAGCCTGGCCGTGAAAGTACCTGCCTGGCGCATCATTGCCCCCGAGCCAGCCGCCAATCTGTTGGGTTACTACTACGCCGCCGCCGCTGCAACCGGCATTCCCTGGGAAGTGCTGGCGGCGGTGAACCTGGTAGAAAGCGGCATGGGTCGAATCGACGGGGTGTCGGTTGCCGATGCCCGTGGACCGATGCAATTTCTGCCCTCCACCTGGGCGGAAGCAGGCATCGGTAAAGGAGGCGATATACGCAACCCCCAGGACGCCATCCACGCCGCTGCCCGCTATCTGGTGCGTCGCGGCGGCCTCAAGGACATCCGCAAGGGGTTGTGGGGATACAACAACAGCGACCAATACGGACGCGCTGTCCTCGCCTACGCCTCCCTGATCAAGGAAGATCCTGCCGCCTACACCGGCCTGTACCACTGGGAAGTGCATTATCCCACCGTCGCCGGCGACCTCTGGCTACCCGTGGGCTATGACCAACCCAGACCCCTGGCGGTGGCCACCTTCTTGCAACAGTCCCCCGCCAGCGCCCCGCCCGCAGCGGTGGCAGGAATCCTGATCAGCCAGCAAGCCAAGCCTTAACTTCCCCGCCCCAAAGGCAACAATGCTGACAGCGATACCCCTGCCCCTGGAGGACTTGCCGCCCCTGCCCCCCCTCAATCTGGCGGTTGTGGGGCATGTGGAAATGGTGAGCTTCGTTGAAGTTGCCCAGCTACCTTCAGCGGGCAGCATCACAGCCGCCAAGGCCTTCCACCAATGCGCCGCCGGCGGTGGTGCGGTGGTTGCGGTCCAGCTAGCGCGACTCACGGGCCAACAGGTGCGGTTCTTCACAGCCCTGGGGTGCGATCCAACCGGCGAACAGGCGGCCAGGGAACTGACCTCTATGGGTCTGGAGCTGCATGTGGCTTGGAGGCAGGCCCCGACCCGCCAGGCGATCACCTTCATTGATGGTGATGGCGAACGCACGATCACGGTGATCGGGGAGCGGCTAGCGGCCCATGGCAGCGATGCCTTGCCATGGGAAGTGCTATCCGATTGCGACGGGGTCTTTGTGACGGCGGCCGACGCAGCAGCTCTGAGGCAAGCGCGGCGCGCCAAGGTGCTGACAGCGACTCCCCGCACCCGCCTTGGTGTGCTGCAAGAAGCAGAGGTGCAGCTCGATGCCCTGATTGGTAGCGCCCTTGATCCAGCCGAAACCTATCGCGACGGTGATCTCAATCCACCCCCCACCCTGGTGATTCGTACCGAAGGCGGCCGGGGCGGGCAGGTCAGTCCAGGGGGCCGTTTCCTGGCCCCCCAACGCAAGCGACCCGTGGCTGACACCTACGGTGCCGGCGATTCCTTTGCCGCCGGAGTGACGGCGGCACTGGCAGCCCAATGGCCGCTGGCGGCAGCGATCAGCCTGGGCTGCCACTGTGGGGCCGCCTGTTTGGATGGCAAGGGACCCTATGGGGGTCAACTCAGACAGGCGAAGTCCGGGGCAGCATGGGTCCGGGGTCTGGAGGCAGGCGCCGGAAGTGACTAAGGGTATCGAGCAGCTCCTCGGTATCAACCGGCTTGATCAACAAGAAGTTGATGCCGGCCTCCAGAAAAGCCCTATCGGATTCGAGAAAGACATCCCCAGTCATGCCGATAATAGGCAGTTGGTTATAGCGGTGATCCGGGCGATGATCTTGGCGGATACGCCTAGCAGTCTCCAAACCACCGATACCGGGCATGGTCATGTCCATCAACACCATCTCTATGGGATGGATGGCCATGAGCGCGAGAGCCTCTTCGCCACTGGCGGCGGCGAAGACCGTGGCGCCATGAGATTCGAGAATCTCCTGCAGACAATGGCGCAAACTGTGGTAATCCTCAGCCAAAAGAAGGCGCAATCCCGCCAAGCGTGGAGCCTCTGGATCGGGGGAAGACAATCCAAAAACCTGGGGTGACACGTCAAAATCAGAAGAAAAACCTGATTGGGCCGACACCTGCTTTTCGGGTAGGCGTAAGGGTAACAGGATAAAGAAACAACTACCTCGGCCCTTTTGACTATCCACCAACAACTGGCCGCCAAGGGACTGGACAATATCGCGACTAATAAATAGCCCCAGACCCGTACCCTCTTCGTCGCTGGTATTGACATTATCAAGACGGTGAAAAGCAAGAAAGATACTGACGCACTCTTTGGCCCCCAGTCCAGGGCCCGTATCTTCGACCGCAATGCGCAGGGTATTGGCATCAGCGGTGCCTAGGGGCACAAGACTCCAATGCAAACGGATCGTGCCTTGGCTAGTGAACTTGCCGGCATTGGAGAGCAAGTTGAGAATCACCTGCTTGATCTTCATCGAATCGGTGAGAATAAATTCTGGCACATCAGCATCAATATCCACCAGAAAATTGAGACCTTTACGCTCAAACTGGGATGCCATAATTTGATACAGAATTTTGGTCATCTCTCGCACCGCCACCGGCTCCAAACGAATTTTTGCTAGCTGGCCTTGAGGTCGCTGGGGGTCAAGCAAATCATTGACTACATCCAAAGCGTGTTGACTGGCCGAAAGGATGGCGCCATACCTGAAATGGTCATCTCGATCAACCTGGGTGGCCATGGCCTGACCGGCATGGTTGCGAATCGCCGCAAGGGGTGTACGAATTTCGTGGCTCATACGACTGATTAAATTCTGATTTTCAGTCAAAGCCTGGCGGGCGGCGGCACCACTCTTGAGTGCCTGTTGTTCACTTTCTTTGATCTGTTCTATCAAGGTAGCCACAATCATAGCGACTAGACCAGTAGTAATCACAAATAGATTAAGTGCGTAATAGTTAATGGTGCCAGAATATCTAAAAGGCCCTTCACCGATACTGGTGGCCCATAAGGTAACAATAGATAGATAAAGAGAAGCAAAGCAAGCCGCTAGGCGGCCGCGCACCAGTCCCGGAATCACCACCAAGGGCCGATAGAGATCCAGGTTATTGATGAGGGAAAGACCATCCAGGGTCATAACCACAAAGAGGCTTAACCCTTCCACCATGATCAGGGCCGGCAACACCGCATCTACCAGGTTGTCGCGCAAGGCGCGACGTCGACTGAACAAAATCAATAACAGGGGCGTGAGCTGAGCCTGGGCAATGCCATTACTCGACCACCAATTAAGCCATGCCTGAGTCACAAAAAATGGTGCCGTTGAAACCTTACCGGGCTGTAAGACCAGCATCCCCAAAGTTGCACTCAAGGGTTGCAGCACCAGAAAGACCAGGGTCACCAGCCACAACAGGTCTGTAAGACGCTTGAGGTCGGAGCGCAGTTTGAGAAATCCAAAACAAAAGGCACCCACCAGTCCTTCAAACCCATTGGAAAGACCTAATGCCAAGGCAATCCCGAACGGCAAGCCGGCGTTGAGGCCCAACAGGCTTTGGCCCACGACAATTCCAGGCCAGAGGCCGGGACCAAAAAGAATCACCGCCGCCAGGGCAATGCCTTCTGGGACAAAAAAAACGGGCGTCAGCACCTGATGCTGAACATTCACCTGGAAGGAGGCCTGGCCAAAAAGAAAATAGAGAGCAGCCAGCACACAGGACTGCAATAGCTGCGTCCTTCCAGGTCGACAACGACGCAAAAAAACGGCTATCCCTTTGCGAGGCAAAAGCAGGGAAAGGTTAGAAATGGCCTGGAGGTGGCAGGTGAAGGTAATACTAACAATGAAAAACAGAACTGAAATCAAGGGAATCGAGATTTAGCCTAAACAAAAGAAAATATAATAATTAGTGATTTTATTTGAGCAAAATCGACGTCAGCACTGATCACTTAAGCTTTTGAATAGGCTATAATCGGCCCATCGCGCCTCGTCACGAATCCACCAGGTGCCCTAAAACCAAGTAACACTGCCCGGCGTCGCCGGCCCCTTCCCCCATGGACCGAACGGGCCACGCCAGCACCACCGCCGCCGAAATCGCCCTTGCCGCCATGCGGGCCTCCGTTTTCGGCACCGATCCGATGGCACCGGCCCCACCTGTGAGTCCCTCGATCTTGGCACCGACAGCCCCAAAGGCACCGGTGAATGCCAGCCCCCACAGCGGCTCAAAGAACCCCGCCGATCTCGGCGATTTCCTTGAAACCGCGGGACTGCTGGAGTACGACCCTGAGGCGATCAGCCG
>JBILDB010000127.1:0-6646 GCA_044352805.1 Cyanobium sp. | reverse complement strand
ACGTATTGATTTCGCCGTTGTGGCCCAGCAAGCGCATGGGCTGGGCCAGGGGCCAGCGGGGCAGCGTGTTGGTACTGAAACGCCTGTGGTAAACAGCAAAATGCACCGCAAAACGCTCATCCCGCAAGTCGGCGTAAAAGAGGTCGAGTACCGCCGAGCGGACCATGCCTTTGTAGACGACGGTTCGGGAACTGATCGAGGCGAAATAGAGATTGGCACTCTCGGCACCGAAATGTTCCCGGGCCCGGTCGACGGCCCGCCGTCGCAGTCGGAAGAGCAGGGATTCGACCGCGTCAACCTCCTCGCTGACCTTGGCATTGGCCTGGGGTTCCAGCAGCAACCATTGCTCAATGGCGGGCGCCGACTGGCGGGCCATGGGGCCCAACACGGAGGGGTCTATCGGCACCGGCCGCCAGCCCAGGCTCACGAGGCCCAGTCGGGTGGCTTCCTGCTCGCAGAGCTGGCGGACCGTTTCGCGCTGGGCAGGATCCTGGGGCAGAAAGACCATGCCGAGGCCCCTGACACCCTTGTTCAGGCCAGTGGCGGCGGGCCAGAAAGCCTCAAGCAGGCCCCAGGGAATGGCGCTGAGGATACCCGCGCCATCTCCGGAATCTCCATCACCACCGCAACCGCCGCGATGTTCCATGCAGCGGAGGCCCTGCAGGGCCTGTTGCAACACCCAGTGGCTGGATACCCCTTGGAGATGGGCCAGGAAGCCCACCCCGCAGGCATCCTTCTCGCCGGCCACCGCCTCCGGGGCGGCACTGTCGCGATGGGGCCAGACGGGAGGGGTGCGCAGGTACATGGCCGGGGGGACAGGCGGCGGATTCTGGGCCCGAGCGGGTCGGGATGGCCTCGAAGCAAATGAGGCGGCGATTTTTTCAGCTGGGAGTACGAACCCCCCTCTGAGCAGAGTTGGGATCCTAGGGATCCGTTCTCCCGTCCACTGATCAGGGCTAACTTTCTCGCCATCGCCCTGGATGCGGTTTTAGGGGAGGATCGGTCGATGGACATTCGCACCTGGCAGCTTGGCGCTGCCATGGTCTTGGTGGGCGCTCTATTGCCTGTGAAGGCGGCACCTCCCCCTTTGCCGCCACTTCCGGCGGCACTCCCCGGGGGGCAAGACCTGACCAGGCCTGCGGCGTCTGGCGGCCTGGATCAGCGCCGGCCGATTGCAGGCGAGCTCCGGGGTGATCAGATCTTGATCAATGGCAGGCCGCAGCGGGTGGCCTGGATCCGGCGCCCTGGGGTCGGGGGCGCGCGCGCCCAGATCTGGTTGCCCCTTGATTTACTCCAAGGTCAGCTGGGTTTCAGCAGCAAAGGTCGCCCCGATGGTGGTCTCGACCTGCAGTGGTTTGGCACGACCTTGCCAGTTCCAAGGCAGTCCCAGCTGTCCTTGGCTGATGAGGTTGGGGTCGACGCGGCCCCGTTCCTGGAGGCGGCTGGGGTTCGCGTCACGTTCGCAGGCCCCCAGTTGCAGCTGGTTCTCCCAGGGGCACGGTTGATGCGAGTGCGTCGCAGTTCTGCCCCAGCAGGCACCGCTCGTTTTGTGCTGGACCTGAGTGGACCCCTTTTGGTTCGCCAGAGCGAAGCCGGCCTGCAGATCGGTTTGCAGCCGGGGCTTGGGTCCGAAGAACGCTTGCGAGCCAGTGGCCTGGGGGCCCAGGCGGTTGGCGATGCTCTGCTGCTGGCTGGCCCTGGCGGCCGCCCCCTGCGGCAAGTCTTCAGCCTTGGGGCTCCCGCCCGCTTGGTGATCGACTGGGCGGACGGCCCGCCTGGGGCGGTTACCCCAGGGGAGGTTGGCGTCGATAGGGCGTCCCCAGGGGGGCTGGATCGACGTCTGCAATCCCTGCTGGGGTCCCAACTGCGATGGGACCGGCAGGTACGGGTGCTAGACGGGCGCCGCGTGCGACTAAATGCCGTCCGCCTTGATCCCCGCTTGGGTCCCGTTGCCTTGCGGCCCCTCAGTCGAGGAGGGGGGATGGAGGGGCTGAGCCTGCTGCCCCAGTTGGCCCGTCGTTACGACGCTGTTGTGGCCATCAACGGAGGCTTCTTCAATCGGGTGCGTCGCTTGCCCCTCGGGGCCATCAAGGACCAAGGGCGTTGGCTTTCAGGGCCGATCCTGAATCGCGGTGTGGTCGCCTGGGATCCCCGCCAGCTGCCTCGCTTCGGCCGGTTGCAATTGCAGGAATGGGTGGGCGATTCCAGGGGGCCATCGGTGCTGCTGCAAACCCTCAACAGTGGCTATGTCCAGCGGGGGCTTTCCCGTTACACCGCTGATTGGGGACCGGTTTATCGCCCTCTAAACGCCCAAGAAGCCGCAGTGGTGATTCGTCAGGGCGTTGTGGTTCAACGGTTGGAAGCGGCGACCTTGGTGGATGGCGTGAAACTGGGGCCCCTTGACACGATCTTGGTTGCCAGGGGCAGTCCGTTGCCCTGGAGAGAGGGGGATCGATTGACGATCAATAGCCGGCCGAATTCCGACTTGGGCTTGGCCGCCAATGTGATTGGAGGTGGCCCTTTGCTGCTTCAGCAAGGACAGCTGGTGCTGGATGGAGCAGCCGAGGGCTTTGGTCCCGCCTTCCTCTCCCAGGGGGCACCGCGCACGGTGATCGGCAGTGATGGCCGCCTGCTGTGGCTGGTGACTTTGGAAGGGGTCGATGACAGCGGTCCCACCCTGGCGGAGGCTGCACGGCTACTGCAGGCCATGGGGCTCCAGGAGGCCCTCAACCTGGATGGGGGAAGCTCCACTGGCCTGGTGATGGGTGGCACCCAGACCGTGCGGGGGCGGGGGGTGACGGCGGCAATCCATAACGGTCTTGGATTGGTGCCCATGGAGCCGGATCGTGCCGCGCCAAATGGCTCCTAGGGCTGCGTCCTGCCAGATTGGATATCCCAAATCAGAACATCGTGCCCCGGGGCCATAGTTTGCGCATCACCGCCGCCGCCGCCGCTGAACTTTGTCGCCAGGCGGCTGTGGCCGGTACTCCAGGCTTGATGCATCTCGATCTGCTCGAAGGCCGCTGCGCCGCCTGGACCATTCGCTTGCGGCCCGGTCACCTAGCCGGAATTCCCCTGGCCAGAGCGGATGGCATCACGCTCTATGCCCCAGTTGATCAAGTTGCCCTCCTGAACGGCTTGCGGCTCGATTACCGAGGCGATCTCAGCGGCGGAGGCTTTTTGGTGCGATCCGGAGAGGGCGTAAGCGGCTGTGCCTGTGGGGCTTCCTTTGATCGAACAGGGATTCGCGGGCCCATGGGGTCGTAGGGTGTCGGATTGTCGAAAACGGTCGGACGTCCGACCAATGTCCTCCGAGCAGCACTCCGGCCCTCGATGCCCACGATTCAGCAGCTGATCCGCACCGAACGGCAGCGCCTCACCCGCAAAACCAAGTCGCCGGCTCTGCGCGCCTGCCCGGAACGCCGTGGCGTCTGCACCCGCGTCTACACCTCAACTCCCAAAAAGCCGAACTCGGCCCTGCGCAAAGTGGCACGGGTCCGCCTCACCTCAGGGTTTGAGGTGACTGCCTACATCCCAGGCATCGGCCACAACCTGCAGGAGCACTCAGTTGTGCTCATTCGCGGTGGTCGCGTCAAGGATCTCCCAGGGGTTCGCTATCACATCATCCGCGGCACCCTTGACACCTCTGGTGTCAAGGATCGGCGCCAGTCCCGTTCGAAGTACGGCGCCAAAACTCCCAAGGCCTGATCTCCATTCTTCGGGTGTAAGCAGCGCGGTCTCGCCGCGACTCTCAGCAACCGCCCTCCCCATCGCCCGTTTCCCCAACCCGCCCCCATGTCCCGCCGCAACGCCGCCGAAAAGCGACCTGTCCTGCCGGATCCACAGTTCAACAGCCGTTTGGCCTCGATGATCGTGGCCAGGCTGATGAAGCATGGCAAGAAGTCCACAGCCCAAAGAATTCTCTCGGATGCTTTCACGCTGATCAACGACCGGACCGGATCCGATCCCCTCGAGTTATTCGAGACCGCCGTTCGTAATGCAACCCCCCTTGTTGAAGTCCGGGCCCGTCGGGTCGGGGGTGCCACCTATCAGGTGCCCATGGAAGTCCGACAGGAGCGGGGGACAGCGATGGCCCTGCGGTGGTTGGTTAATTTCTCCCGTGCTCGCAACGGCCGAAGCATGGCCCAGAAGCTGGCCGGTGAACTGATGGATGCCGCCAATGAGGCCGGCAGCGCCGTCCGCAAGCGTGAGGAAACCCACAAGATGGCCGAGGCCAATAAGGCTTTCGCCCATTACCGCTACTGAACCAGTAGACCCAAGAATCCGGAGCCAGGGCTCTCCGGATTTTGTTCCCTACAGCCGGTCTGTAGACTAATGCCCGCTTATTTCTCGACCCCACCTCGGAGACGACCCCCGTGGCCCGCGCCTATCCTCTTGAACGAGTTAGAAATATTGGTATTGCAGCGCATATTGATGCGGGCAAGACCACGACGACAGAACGGATCCTTTTCTATTCTGGCGTAGTCCACAAGATGGGTGAGGTGCACGACGGTGCTGCCGTAACTGATTGGATGGAGCAGGAACGGGAACGAGGCATCACCATCACGGCTGCGGCTATTTCCACAAGTTGGAAAGATAACCGGATCAATATTATTGACACCCCTGGTCACGTCGATTTCACTATTGAAGTCGAGCGTTCCATGCGGGTGCTGGATGGGGTGATTGCGGTGTTTTGTGCCGTGGGTGGTGTTCAACCCCAGTCCGAGACGGTTTGGCGGCAAGCGGATCGCTACAACGTGCCGCGGATCGTGTTCGTCAACAAGATGGATCGCACCGGGGCCAATTTCCTCAAGGTCTACGAGCAGATTAAGGATCGACTCAAGGCGAATGCTGCTCCTATTCAGTTGCCTATAGGTGCCGAAGGGGAATTGAAGGGTATTGTTGATTTGGTTCGCAACAAGGCCATTGTTTATACCAACGATCTTGGCACCGATATTCTTGAGCAGCCCATTCCTGCCGATATGGTCGAAGAGGTCGCAAAATGGCGTGCAAAGTTAATGGAGACTGTGGCCGAAAGTGACGAGGAATTGATAGAGGCCTATCTAGAAAATGGTGAACTTACCGAAGAGCAGCTAATTAAGGGAATCCGTCAAGGCGTGGTTAAGCATGGTCTAGTGCCCATCCTTTGTGGTTCGGCCTTTAAGAATAAGGGTGTGCAACTTGTACTAGACGCTGTGGTCGATTATCTTCCGGCTCCAGTTGATGTTCCGCCCATCACGGGACTTCTGCCCGACGGCACCGAGTCGACCCGTCCATGTGATGACAGTGCTCCGTTTAGTGCGCTGGCATTCAAGGTGATGGCTGACCCCTACGGCAAACTCACCTTTGTGCGCATGTATAGCGGCGTACTCCAAAAAGGCAGTTACGTCATGAACTCTACCAAGGATAAAAAGGAAAGAATATCCCGGCTTATTTTGTTAAAGGCTGATGACCGTGAAGAAGTTGATGAGCTGCGCGCCGGCGATTTGGGAGCGGTCTTGGGCTTGAAGGACACCACGACAGGGGATACCCTTTGTGTAGATTCTGACCCGATTATCCTTGAATCCCTTTACATTCCCGACCCCGTCATCTCCGTTGCGGTCGAGCCGAAGACAAAGGGTGATATGGAGAAATTATCCAAGGCACTCCAATCCCTTGCTGAGGAAGATCCTACTTTCCGAGTTTCTACCAACCCCGAAACAAGCCAGACAGTTATTGCTGGTATGGGTGAACTGCACTTGGAAATTCTCGTTGATCGGATGCTGAGGGAGTTCAAGGTGGAGGCCAATATTGGCGCCCCACAGGTTTCCTATCGTGAGACCATACGCAGTAGTTCTAAAGGCGAGGGCAAATTTGCTCGCCAAACTGGCGGCAAGGGTCAATATGGCCATGTGGTTATCGAGATGGAACCTGGTGAACCTGGTTCAGGCTTTGAGTTTGTCAACAAGATTGTCGGCGGCATCGTTCCCAAGGAATACATCGGCCCCGCCGAAGCCGGCATGAAAGAAACCTGCCAATCGGGTGTGATTGCTGGATTTCCGATGATTGATGTCAAGGTCACGATGATCGACGGGTCGTATCACGACGTAGACTCATCGGAAATGGCGTTTAAAATCGCCGGCTCCATGGCCTTCAAAGATGGCGTCAAGAAGTGCAATCCTGTTCTGCTTGAGCCGATGATGAAGGTTGAAGTGGAGGTTCCTGAGGATTACCTCGGCTCGGTCATCGGGGATCTTTCCTCCCGTCGTGGCCAGGTTGAAGGGCAGTCCGTTGAAAATGGCCAATCCAAAGTGCAGTCCAAGGTTCCCTTGGCCGAGATGTTTGGCTACGCCACCCAGCTCCGATCCATGACCCAGGGTCGGGGTATCTTCTCGATGGAGTTCAGTCACTACGAGGAAGTTCCTCGCAATGTTGCTGAAGCCATCATCTCCAAGAATCAGGGCAATTCCTGATCTTCATTCCCAACCCAAAAACCCACCCCTCGATTCTTTCCTTCCATGGCACGCGAGAAGTTCGAAAGGAACAAGCCCCACGTCAACATTGGCACCATTGGCCACGTTGATCACGGCAAGACCACTCTCACCGCGGCGATCACCAACGTCCTCGCATCCCAAGGCATGGCCAAGGCCCAAGCCTACGATGAAAT
>JBILDB010000126.1:0-6719 GCA_044352805.1 Cyanobium sp. | reverse complement strand
GGGAAACCGTGCTCTGGACCAATTGTGAGGCGGCCGTAGAAATCTCCCGCCAGCTCAAACTGCGCAACATTGGCGGTGTTGTGGTGATCGATTTCATTGACATGGAATCGCGGCGCGATCAACTGCAACTCCTGGAACACTTCACCCAGGCGAGCCATGATGACTCGGCCCGCCCCCAGATCGCCCAACTCACGGAACTGGGCTTGGTGGAGCTGACCCGCAAACGCCAGGGTCAAAACATCTACGAACTCTTCAGCCGGGCCTGCCCCAGCTGCGGCGGCCTTGGCCATGTGGCCGTGCTTCCCGGTAAAGACACGCTCCAACCCCTTGCCAACCTCCCTGGCGTTGTGCGCTCCGCTGCCTCCGCCCGCGCTGAGGTGCCCAGTCCTGCCCTTGCCACCGACCCCGGCGCCGGTGGCCGCCGCCGCACCCGGCGCGGTGGCCGGGTCGATACGGCAGCGCCAGATCTAGACCCTGGCACCGTCAGCGAGCCAACCCCCCAAACCTCGCCCGACCAAGATCAACAGGAGAGCCCTCTTGCCTCCCCGTTTACGGCCCCTTCCCGGCGCAGCGAGCCCGACGTCCTGGTGGTGCCAATGCAGGAGACCCAGGAAAGGGTCTTTGGCTGGATGGGCTTCAGTCCTGCCCTGCTACTGGATCCAGTCCCAGCCACCGACAATCTGTTGGTCCGGGTGGCCAGGCCAGGAATTGATCCCGAGACAGTGCGAGAAGAGGCCAAAGCGCAACTGGCCACCAACGGATCTCGCCGCCGCCGCCGCGGGCGGGGCGGCGAAGCAAGGGGCAGCGAAACGCCCAGTCCTGATGAGCCGCTGCCAACCCTGACTGCCGTGATGGACCCCAAGGAAGAGCGCCAAGAACTGATCACAATCCCGATCTTGCCGACTTTCCCGTCCTTGCTGGAACTGCCCCCTGAGCCAACGCCTCTGGCCGACAACAACGAAGCCCCCCCGGCTGAAAACCCTGAGGAGAGCGGCGATGAATCCCGACGGCGGCGGCGGCGCTCGTCAGCGACACTCTGATATAGAACCAGCCGGTGCCCGATGTCTGGGGTGGTCGCAACCCGGCCGTTTGCGCCGGGGTCGATGAAGTGGGCCGTGGATCCCTCTTTGGTCCTGTCTTTGCGGCGGCCGTCATCCTGCCGCATCAAGCCCTGCCCATACTGCAAAAGGCCGGCCTAACCGACAGCAAGCGTCTCTCGGCCCGGGCCCGGGCCGCGCTGATTCCCCTGCTCCGCCGCCAGGCCCTGAGCTGGGCCCTGGGCCAAGCAAGCGCCGCAGAAATCGATCGCCACGGCATTCGCTCGGCCACCGAAGCGGCCATGACCCGTGCCTTGCAACGACTCTCGATCACACCCGAGCTGGTTCTCATAGATGGGGTGCTGCCCTTGCGGGGCTGGAGCGGGCCCCAACGCACAGTGATAAAGGGAGATCTTCATTGCGCCGCCATCTCCGCCGCCAGTGTCATGGCCAAGCAAGAAAGGGATGCCCTGCTCGCTCGCCTGGCCGACCACTTTCCGGGTTACGGGCTCGAACGCCATGCCGGCTATGGCACCGCCCAGCACCGTCAAGCCCTCGCCAGCCTGGGAGCCACTCCCCTCCATCGCCAAAGCTTCCTGCACTGAGGCCCGAAACGCAGCAGCTCCAACCGCCAAAGCCTTCAAACCGGGGGCAGGGGCATCACCAGGGGCCCGTTCCCCCGCTCCGAGACACACCACTGCTGAAAATCGGCCACCAGTTGCTGACTGACCCGATTGCGAATATTGGCCAAGATGCCATTGAGCAGCGAACGGCCCGAGGCCTCCAGCAACCGTTGGGGGATTAAACCAAGCAGGGCCGGCTGCCTGCCGCTGACCGCCAGGGCCGCTTCGCCCTCAAGGCCGCCAGGAGCCGCCACCAACCACGAGTTGAGCTGTAGCTGGAAGTCCTCCACCAGACCAAGACCCTCAAGCTGACAGTGGAGTGAATCCAGTTCAAGTCGACCTTGATGGTGGCGGGCCTGAATTTCGACCACCGGGTGGATCTGCAGATGGAACAACTGCACCCGTGTGACGTGATAGCGGTAGTGGCCGGGACCGAGAATCTCAAGTTGGGTCGGATCCAACAAGGCCTCCACCACCCGGCGTTCATCGTTGAGGTAGGCCCGCAGTGAGTCCGCATGCTCGTTGACCGGCAAACGGAGCTGCTGACGAGCGCTGAACGCTACGGCCATGGACAGCGGTCCGGCAGGCATGATCCTATCGACCCGCTCTCCCCCGGCCATGCGCCTCGCCTATCTCGGCCCCGTCGGCACCTACGGAGAACAGGCTGCCAAGCAGCTCGCGGCGCTGGCAGGGCTTGAGGCCACCTTGATTCCCCAACCAGGCATCCAGGCGGTGATCCGAGCCTTGGCCGAGGGGGACTGTGAGGCGGCGGTGGTACCTGTGGAGAATTCAGTCGAAGGGGGGGTCACAAGCTGCCTGGATGCCCTCTGGCAGTACCCCGACCTGGTGATTAGCCATGGCCTGGTCCTGCCGATTCGTCACGCCCTGCTGGGTAGTGGCCCGCTTGATGGCATCAGTGAAGTGCTCTCCCATCCCCAAGCCCTGGCCCAGTGCCCCCAATGGTTGGCCCAGCATCTGAGCGGGGCCCTGCAGTTACCTACCAGCTCCACCGCCGAAGCAGCCCGCCTGGTGCGCGGCAGCCGCTTCCGTGCCGCCATCGCCTCCCTGGAGGCCGCCAGGGAGCACGGCTTGGAGGTAATCGCCTATCCGATCAACGACGTGGTTGGCAATTGCACACGCTTCCTGCTCTTGCGCCGTCAGCCCTACGCCGCTGGCAGTGGACCCCATGCCAGCTTGGCTTTTTCGCTCCAGGCCAACCGCCCCGGCGCCCTGCTAGCAGCCCTGGCTTGCTTTGCCAGCGAAGGTCTCAACATGAGCCGCATCGAGTCCCGACCCTCGAAACGCTCCATGGGCGAGTACATCTTCTTTGTAGATCTTGACCTGAGCCAAGGCATGGCACCCCTAGATCGCGCCATGGCCGCCTTAAAGCCCCACTGTGAACAGCTAGTCCTGTTGGGGGTCTATCCCTTGACGATACTGAATCCGCCGGAAGAAAATATCAGTGCTGCCAACAACTAAATAAAAATAGGCTATACTTGAAACCGATGGACTTGAAGCCTAAAGAGTTGAAGCCTATAGATTTTAAACCACTTAACTTCAAATTTAGCGCTTCTGACCACGAAAGACGCCAAACTGCATCAAACCATGGCGAAAAGCCCAGTCCATCAAAAGCAAGGTGGGAGTTTCACGCAGGCCCTGCAAAACGGCCTTCGGCCCCAGCCCTAAAACTGCACCGGGTCTCCTGAAGCCTTCGAGAATCGAGTCCCGCCAGGAAGGCACCGTGGCCACAGTCCAATCAGCACTGTCAACCTGTAAACCCTCAGCCCAAGGACTGCAATTAAAATCGCGGCACATCGCAACGATACTGGCAAATTCAGGGTGCGCCCATTGGTCTAGTAACTGGCGCATCACCCAGCGCTCCAAACGATCCATCGCCCCTTCAGCTGGATCGCGGCGATTCCAATCAGCCATCGCCAATCGGCCCTGGGGGCGCAGCATACGCAGCAATTCATCTACGTAGCGCTGTTTATCAGGCATGTGGGGTGCGGCTTCCACGCTCCAAACCGCATCAAAGCCCCGATCCGGCAAATCAAGCGCCAAAGCATCCATGACCGCAAACCGACAATGATCAGCCAATTCCGGGGGGGTCAGGGCGCGAGCGCGGTCAATTTGGGCCGGACTGATACTGATTGCCAGCACATCAAATCCATAGTGAAGAGCCAGAAGCCGAGCACTACCGCCAATACCGCAGCCCACATCCAGAATCCGACTGCCTGGGGGCAAGCGATCCAGACCACTCCAACGAACAAGCTCATGGACGAAGTCATCTTTGGCCAAACGGAAATCGCGGGGCCTGGCTGGATTACCATAAAAACCAAGGTGAACATGGTCACCCCAAAGACGCTCTAACAGCGCATCATTCGTCCATCGATTATAGGCTTCGGCAACACTAGTTGAACCTTGATAGCTGCGATTAAATGCCAGCCAAAGGCTGACACAGACTAAAACTGTAGCTACTAACAATAAAACCAAGGCCAGAGATCCGACCAGGCTTTGCATTGGCATTTTAGATTTCGCCGCTATTCAAATCGTCAGAATCAGCTTGGGGATCAGCCGAATCAAAGGTATCTTTAAGCACAGTCCTTGCCGCCAGCTGGCGGCGAGTCTGATCAAGTAGTTCATATTCTTGCCTCAAGCGCTCACCCGTGTCGGTGATCTCAAGCAAGGCCTGCTGGTGATCAGCCACTGGCCCACCCAGGTGAGCGCCGATCCAATAGGAAAGTTCGCGGGGAAGATCAGGAAGATCAGGAGGAAGAATAGCTGGCTTGCCGATCAGCTTGCCGGTCAACTCAACCACATCCCTCAAGGCTTGACTGACATTGGTGGTTAGCGCAACCAAATCGTCGCGCGAATCGGAGGTATCGTCTTCAATCCAACTGACCATGGCCACGCGATAGGGAGTCTCACGCAAAATGCTGAGAACACGAAAACGTTGCTGCCCCATCGTCACAATATTGCTGCGGTCATCTTCTTGGGACTGCCAATGAAGAATCTCGGCACAACATCCAACTTCCGCCATCTTTTGACGCTGGGGATCCCAACGAACCACGCCAAAACGACGATCTTCAGCCATGACCGTCCGCAACATCATGCGATAACGGGACTCAAAGATATGCAGCGGCAGAACCTCCTGAGGGAAAAGCACCACATCAGGAAGGGGGAAAAGCGGCAGTTCCCTAACGGCTAATTCGGTCACGCGTTTTGGCTGAGCCCTAGGGTCAGCGGCAGGGTGACATGCAAGGCAGCCGTAGGGGTACTCACGGTAAAAATAACAGAAGAAATGGGCGGCGCGGATGCAACAGCCTCTCAATCCTAGTCAGAACGAGGGCCATAGGAGCCTCTGATTGTCACAACGAAATCAAAGAGCTCCCACAACCAGTCCCATCAAAACCAAGCAGGGGAGTGGGTCCTTCCTGCGGAAACTGATTTAAGCATCAAAGCTTGACTTCAATATCAACGCCACTGGGTAAATCCAGCTTCATTAGGGCATCGATCGTCTTGGAACTCGGGCTGTAAATATCAATAATACGACGATGGGTGCGAGTCTCAAAATGCTCTCGGGAATCTTTGTCCACGTGTGGAGAGCGAAGAACACAATAGATTTTGCGCTTGGTTGGCAGCGGAATCGGACCTATTGCAGTGGCAGCAGTGTGATCAGCCGTTTCGATGATCTTCTCACAAGAGAGATCAAGCATTCTGCGGTCAAATGCTTTGAGGCGGATACGAATCTTTTGTTGGGGAATGGAACTCGTCATCAGGTGAAAGGGTGCAGTACACCAAAAGAAATGGGTTTTCTAGTTGCTTAAAGTAGGAGGCAGGCCAAAAACTTAAACCTGCTTCCAATAAAGTTGACTGACTAGGTGATTTTCACCTAGTCAGTCAATGCCGACTCACGCAACGATCTTGGATACAACGCCGGCGCCGATCGTACGGCCACCTTCGCGAATAGCGAAGCGCATGCCTTGTTCGATGGCAACTGGGCAAATCAACTCGGCACTCATCTTGATGCGGTCACCGGGCATGACCATCTCAACGTTGCTGCCATCATCTGCTGTGAAGGCGGTGATTTGTCCGGTTACATCCGTAGTACGGATGTAGAACTGAGGGCGATAGCCTGCAAAGAAGGGAGTGTGGCGACCACCTTCTTCCTTCTTCAAAACATAAACCTCACCTTCGAATTTGGTGTGGGGCTTAATGGAGTTTGGCTTGACCAAAACCATGCCGCGCTCAATGTCCTCCTTCTGGATGCCGCGAAGCAAAAGACCGACGTTGTCTCCAGCCATGCCTTCATCGAGAAGCTTGCGGAACATTTCTACCCCAGTCACGGTAGTTTCCCGGGTGTCACGAATACCGACAACCTGAACAGTCTCACCAACCTTCACCTTACCCCGCTCAATCCGACCAGTAGCTACGGTGCCCCGACCAGTGATCGAGAAAACATCTTCAATGGCCATCAAGAAGGGCTTGTCAATTTCCCGTTCCGGCTGGGGAATCGCCTCGTCAACAGCATCCATCAAATCTAAGATCTTATCGACCCATTCATCTTCTCCACGCACGGCCTTATTGCCAGCTTGAATATATTCAAGTGCCTTGAGAGCAGAACCGGCTACAACGGGGATGTCATCGCCTGGGAAGTCATAGCTGCTGAGCAGCTCGCGCATTTCCAGTTCTACCAACTCAAGGATTTCCTCGTCATCGACCATGTCCTTTTTATTGAGGAACACAACCAAGGCTGGAACACCCACCTGTTTTGCCAAAAGGATATGTTCCTTGGTTTGGGCCATCGGACCATCTGTGGCTGCGACTACCAGAATGGCGCCATCCATTTGGGCTGCGCCAGTAATCATATTTTTTACATAGTCCGCGTGGCCTGGACAATCCACGTGGGCATAGTGGCGCTTCTCGGTTTCGTACTCGACGTGAGCCGTGTTGATGGTGATGCCACGCTCCTTTTCTTCCGGAGCACCATCGATTTCATCGTAGGCTTGGGCCTTGGCCATGCCTTGGGATGCGAGGACGTTGGTGATCGCCGCGGTGA
>JBILDB010000125.1:0-6742 GCA_044352805.1 Cyanobium sp. | reverse complement strand
CGTGGCGGGCCGGTGGGATCAGCAAACGACTCCCAGTCCCGCACCGGTGAGCTGTTGGCCAGCATCAAGGGCAGGTGGGCCGGCAGCAGGCGACTGAGCTGGCGCACCAGCACGGGTTCTTGCAGGGTGGACGGGTCCCCAGTTGCGGGGGCACCCAGACCATCCAGGGCCTGGGCCAACAGCGCCTGTACCTTCGCCTCGGCCTGGCTCCATTTGGCGGCCAGGGCCAGGGACGCGGGGGCGGGGCCTGGGGCCTGGGGAGGCTCCCCAGCGAGGCAAACCCCGCAACCCAGCCCGGAGGCAGCCAGCCAACCCACCAACCCGGCTTCACTTTGGCCGGCCACGCAAGCCAGGGGATCCAAAGGACGGGGATCGGCTTCGGAGACCAACACCTGCCGAGCATCCAGGGTGGTGAGCCAGCGCTCCAAGCGCCGACTCGCCGGCAAGGTTCCCAGCCGCAGCACCTGGGCAGGGGCCAGGCCAGGGTCTGCTTGCTCCAGCACTAGGTCGTAGGCGGCCACGGTCTCCAACTGCGGTTGGCCACGCAGCCCGGAGAGGGCATCGGCAAGCACGGGCCAGCCGGTGCGACGCTGTAGCTGGATCAGGGCCCGCAGATGGGCGCTCCATTGCGAGGGTCCGCCGCGCCAGGGCCCCGCCAACACCACTCCGGGCCGATCCGGATCCAGGCGCTGGCAAGCGGGAATGGGGGGCGGAGGGGGCGGAGGGGCTTCAGCAGGGGGAATCAAGATCATGGGGATTTCCTGGGGCGCAGCCCCCTGGATTTGGCGCGCCCAGGCGTCCAGCAGGGGGCCACCGGCATGGAGGGGCTCTTCAAAAGCCAGGTTGAGGTGCACCGGGCCAGGGGGACTGCCCTGCTTGCGGCCCAGGCTCCAACGCCAGGCCTCCACGGCCAGGGCATCAATGCGATACCCATCCAGGCCTCCAATACCCGTTGGCTCCGGCTCAGCAACCCAACGGCAACTGCAGCGCAGAAAATCCTGCTGATTGACACTTTGGTTGGCTCCGCAGCCCTTGAGCCTCTCGGGGCGGTCGGCTGTCAGCAGCAACAGGGGAATGGTGGCCAGATCGGCCTCCACGCAGGCCGGCAACAAATGGGCCACGGCCGAACCGGAACTGGTGATTACCGCCGCAGGCAACCCCTGGCCCCGACCGAGACCCAGGGCGAAGAAGGCCGCAGACCTCTCATCGATGCAGGTGTATAGGGCCAATCCTGTGGGTTCGAGCAGGGCGGCGGCGGCGGCCAGGGGGGCGGAACGGCTGCCAGGGCACAGCACTACCTGGCGCAGGCCAAGGCGTTGCAACCCCAGCAAGAGCCCCAATGCCGCCCGCAGGTTGCCCCCAGGTCCCTGCTTAGGGGCCCCAGAAGCGGCTAGCGGCGCCATGGGATCCGGGCGGGGTGCCACAGGGAAGCCTCAGGTGTTCAGGATGGGGGGCATCCTGCCGGAGCCTCCCATGGAGCCTGTTCCCAAGCCCGAGGTTGCCCCCCAGCCAGGGGTAGCCCCCATGGCGATCGAACCAGGGCTGGGCCTGGGACGCCAACTGCTCTCCTTGGCCCTGTGGCTGTTGGTGGCGCTGCTGTTGCGCTGGGCCGTTATCGAGCCGCGCTGGATCCCTTCCGGGTCCATGTTGCCCACCCTGCAACTGCAGGATCGAATCCTGGTTGAGAAGGTCAGACCCAAGCTGCATCGCCCCCTCAAGCCAGGCAGTGTGGTGGTTTTTCATCCGCCGCCGGCTCTGGTGGAGGCGGGCTTTGACCCCGGTTCGGCTCTGATCAAACGGGTCGTTGCCAGTGCCGGAGATCAAGTGGAGGTGCGCGATGGGCTGCTTTATCGCAATGGCCAGCCGGTGCCCATGGATTGGGGCAACGAACCCATGGACTACAGCCTGGACCCCCTGACCGTGCCCCCCCATAACCTCTTGGTTCTGGGCGATAACCGCAATGCCAGTCTCGACTCCCACCTCTGGGGGCCCCTACCCGAAGAGGAGGTCATCGGCACAGCCATCTGGCGCTACTGGCCCTTGACCCGCTTCGGACCGATTCGGTTGTCCCCAGTCCCTGCCCCTGGGATGGCCTGAAGAGCTGCGTTATGGTGCAGCGCAAGCCACACGGCCACAGGCCTGCCGAGCGGGAGTCCCATGTTCAATCCGGAGTTCCTGACCAGCGACAACGAGGCGATCAGTGGCAACTCCCTGATCCAGTACCTACAAGAGCAATCTCCGGATGTGCTTCAGAGGGTCGCCCGTTCCGCCAGCGGAGACATCCAGGACATCATTCGTCACAATGTTCAAGGCCTGCTGGGCATGCTCCCTGGCGAACAATTTGAGGTGAAAATACAGACCAGCCGAGACAACCTTGCTGGCCTGCTTGCCTCGGCGATGATGACAGGATATTTTTTGCGTCAGATGGAGCAGCGCATGGAACTGGAAACTGCCTTAATCGGCATCGATAGCTTTGAAAGCGATCCCAGCGACCCAGGTCCACTAAACCTATGAATTGTCATTGGAGAATTTGCCTACATTGATCACCCAAAAAGAGATTGAATGATGGGTTTAATGCAACTTAAGCAAAAAGTTTGCCGCTGCTGTGGAGCTAGGGAACAATTCAAACGGCTGGACAAGGAGGTCGAAGTCGATCCATTTTTTGCCAAACACGGACTTCAAGTAACTGCCACACAGACGGCAACAATTCCTTTGATTGATTGGGGCCTGCGGCGAAAGGTGAATTCATTACCCGCAAACCTGGGGAATAAAATTCACAGAAGCATAGACCATTTCCGTAGTAGCAACTTTCTTACCTCTGCTTCCGTCACAATTCCCTATGGTATGTGTGAGAGTTGTCATTTTTTGGCACCATGGTATGAAATAACAGATGATCAACTTCGAGATTATTATTCCTTCTATCTTGATACAGAATACATACAAGCCCGATCCAGTTTCCAACCCGGGTTTGCTGAGTTATGTAAATCTATGGGTTCTAGTGAAGAGGCAGCTTTGCGACGCTGTCAGCACGAAAATTATTTCATGCCGATCCTTGAAAACTACCGCACAGCCAACGCACTTGAGACAATTACCCTTCTTGACTACGGCGGTGGCGAAGGAGGAATCCAGCCGAAAGCTGACTGGATCTCCACAAGTATCATTGAAGTTAGTAGCGACAATCAGCCAGAGTCAAATCAAAGACTGGAAAGTCGTCCTCTAAAGCAAAGCTTCGATATTGTTCAATGCTTACATGTGATCGAACATGTGGGCCATCCCCTTAACACCTGTCGGGAATTGGTTTCCTACTGCAAAGATGGGGGACTGCTTTATATAGAAGTACCAATTGAGTTTCCAGGATTAGAGGCGATTGCCGCAGGCAAGCTGCCGCCCTGCCATGAACATATTAATAAACTATCTCAACTATCAATCCGTTCTATGCTTGAACATTGCGAAGTAGAAATTATTGAGGTCATTAATGACCATGTTGATTTTTTACATCTTGATGGATTAACGCCCGTCGTGCGCGGGCTAGGCCGAGTTAATCGACCTAGCACAAATTCCTAAATCAACACAAATAAAGATCAGACTAATTCTTGCAAATTAAACGGTAAGGCACTATTGACTGATTCTTGGACATGAACCGGTTCATATTGGGCATAAGTAGCCAAAACATTGATACCATCTTTAATGCAGCGCCGACACAGGTCACTTGCAAAACGTGATTTCTGCATTTCAGCAAAAGATACCTCTAAGAAATTATTAATTTGTTTCGCTGATGGGGATTCCACACAACAGACGCCAAAATTTCCATCAACATCTAAAACAACTTGTGAATCTCGCAGAGCACATTGACTAGTACGATAGGTTCCTATCGCATCACGAACCCGTTTAGGTGAATACTCAATATATTCTAGTCCATCTGGAACATGGTCAAGACCTTCGAACATTTTGTCGATTGGCATATAGTAGGCATGATATACCTCGAATTTCATGCCGAGTTTTTCGCAGAAATGTCTGAAGGTTGCTATCTCATCACGATTGTCACGATGCACAAGGTAACGTACCTGGATATTCTTATAGGAGGGCCAATCTGAAAGCAGGCGAGAAATTGCCACTAGATTAGTTAATACGGGCTCAATGCGACCTCCTTTGTGATTGATAGCGTAGACTTTTTGGGTAAAACCTGATACTGTAATTGTGAAATTACACAAATCCAAAGGCTTAAGCAAGCTCCAGTCATACAAATGATTGAGATTAGAGGAAATACCAACTGGTATCTCATGGCGATTGGCACAGGCAATTAATTCGTGCAGTTGGGAATGTAGGGTGGGCTCAGTCCAGTTATAAAGCCCAAATCTACAGTCTCCATTTGTATCTTCTTTTGCTTTAATGCAAATTCTCTCAAAAGTGTCGAGACTCATCTCCCTAAGCTGCTTGCCGATGCTATTGGTATATTCAGGCATGCCTACGGGACAGGCTGCACAGCGCAAGTTGCAGCCACTGACAACGTCAACCCAAAACTCAAATGAGGGCTTTTTAGCTGAAGGAGGGGCGCTAAGCTGGGGGTAAACTATATTTTTTACTCGATCCTTGATCGAAGTTGGTATGGCTTGCTTTAAAAGACTTTGAATGGCCATGCTTTCTTGCCTGGTTGACGCAATGTTTTGCCTTCGACGATAGCATGTAATTCGATTTCTCGACTGGCTATGGCCCAGGAGCCATCGAGCATTACCCCATCTAGTAAGTCTTACTCATAGGCCGCCCAGCTTCGTTACTCTGTTGTGCCAATGGTTGTAGGGCCCTACCCTTTGCCCCAACGCCATGGTTGGAGGGCTGTCTAGGAGGGCGTCCCCACCTGGCTTTCTCGACGCAGGCCAACTTGCCGGAGGGATTAAACGTACGCCCTGATGGCGGTGGGCCACTCGCCTGGGCGGCCCGCCGCCGGTTACACGTTCGCTCCAAACCGCAGATCCGAAGGGTTTCCCCAATCGCCGCTGGCCTTTATGCCCCGGTGGTTGTGACAGAGATGGCGCAGGATCCAGAACAGCGGTTCAGGGCTGGCCAGTCCAAGGGCAGTTGCCATCTCCTCCAGGCTGCGTTCCTGACCGTCGGCCAGCAGGTTTTCCAGCTGCGCCTTGAGTTCCAGTACCTCAGCGGCGGCCTTCTTGCCAGCCTCCACCCCGGGTTGGTGGTAGGCGTTGATGTTGATAAGTTCGCCATACAGGCCTACAGCCCGTTCAAAAAGCGCGATCAGGGCGCCCAGGGATCGGGCGTCAAAACGCTCGAGGGTGATTGTCAGGTTTTGGCGTCCGCCATCAGTGAGGGCCGCGCGGGTTCCTTGCAATAAGCCCTCCAGCACATCCCCCGGATATTCCCTGTCCAGGGCCGTGATGGCCTCAGGATCATCAAGGCCCTCGATGAAGACCACGAAGAAGTTGTCTAGACCGTCACGTAGTTGCTGGACATAGGCATGCTGATCGGTGGATCCTTTGTTGCCGTATACAGCCAGGCCCTGGTGAACGATGGCCCCATCCCGATTTAGTTTTTTGCCGATTGATTCCATTACCAGCTGCTGCAGATAGCGACTGAACACCTCCAGACGGTCCCGGTAGGGCAGCACCACCATGTCGCGCAGGCCCCTGCCGCCCCCGGCGGCATACCAGCTGGCGGCCAGCAGGGCGGCTGGATTGGCGCGCAATTCCGGCACGCGGGTGAGGCGATCCATGGCTGCCGCGCCGGCCAGAAAGCCCCGCAGATCGGCATCGATGAGGGCCGCCGGTAGCAGCCCGACGGCGCCCGTGATGCTGGTGCGGCCTCCCACCCAGTCGGGCAGGTCGAAGCGGGCCAGCCAACCTTCCTGCTGGGCCCGTTGGTCCAGTTGGCTGCCGGCGGTGGTGATGGCCACGGCCTGGGCTGCCCAACTACCACCAAGGGCCTCCAGGCGCGCTCGGGCCTGCTCCATGCCGATGCGGGGTTCCGGAGTGCCGCCTGACTTGCTGACGACCACCACCAACGTGGTCCTCAAGCGCTCGCCCAGGGAGTCGAGGGTGGTGGCGAATCCCTGGGGGTCGACGTTGTCGAAAAGATGGAAGGGCAGTCCCCGATGGGGTTGTTGCAGGGCCCGAATCATCAACAATGGGCCCAGACCGGAACCCCCGATGCCGATCCAGAGCACATCACTGAAGGGGGTGCCGCAAGGAGAAGAGATGGCTCCCGAGCGCACCTGGGCGGCGAAGCCCTCCAGCTGATCGACCTCGGTGGCGATGCAGGCCCCGACGGCGGCATCAGGGGCTAGCTGCGGATCCCGCAGCCAGTAGTGACCGACTTGACGGCCCTCATCGGCATTGGCGATTGCGCCGCCCTCAAGGCGCGCCATGGCGGCGAATGCCTCGGCCATGGGTTCTGCCAGAGCGTCAAAATGGGATTGTTCAAGACCCATGCGGCTGGCATCCAGCCAAAAGCCCAGGGATGGGTCATGCCAGAGCAACTGACAGAAACGCTGCCAGAGCCCCCTGGGGTCATGGCCATCCAACGTCGGAAGCGATGTCATGGCCCCTCAGGACGGCTTGGCGAGCCGTCGAACCGTATCCAGGCAACGGGTAGATCGGCAAGGGACCGAAACGCTCTGAGTGGGTGGACAGACACAAGACCGCGTCAACCGACCTTGGGCTTGTGTTAAAAAGCCTTAAGAATGCTTGTATAAATTGCCGTTTCCGCCCCGGTGTCCCCAGTGTCCTTGAGC
>JBILDB010000124.1:0-6752 GCA_044352805.1 Cyanobium sp. | reverse complement strand
ACTCGCAAGCACCTGCGGCGCTGGATGCGACCCCGTTCCGTAGGGCTTCCCAGCTGGGCACTGCCGGGCCGAGCCGCCATCCACCCCGAACCCCTCGGCTGCGTTCTGATCCTGGGCCCCTGGAACTATCCCCTGCAGCTCTGCCTGCATCCCCTGGTCAGCGCCCTGGCTGCGGGAAACACCGCCGTGCTCAAGCCCTCGGAACACGCCCCCCATACGGCCAGCTGGATGGCCGCTGCGGTGGCCCGTCACTTCGACCCCCACCATGTTCAAGTGGTGCTGGGGGACGCTGAAGCGGCGACCACGCTGCTGGAGCAGCGCTTCGATCACATCTTTTTTACTGGTGGCGGCCGGGTCGGCCGGCTGGTGATGGCCGCCGCCGCCCGCCATCTGACGCCGGTGACCCTGGAACTGGGGGGCAAGAGTCCGGCGATCGTGCTGGCTGGAGCGAACCCGCAAACCACAGCGCGGCGGCTGGTCTGGGGCAAGGGTATCAATGCCGGCCAAACCTGCGTCGCCCCGGACCATCTGCTGGTCGTGGCTGACGCCGTTGCCCCCCTGGTGGCAGCGTTCGCCGAGGAGAGAGAGCGCCTTTATGGCAAGGATCCGCTCAACAGCGACGATCTCGGCCAGATCGTCAACGAGAGGCAATTTGAGCGCCTCGAAGGGCTGCTGATGGGCGCCCGGCAAAAGGGACAAATCCTGCTGGGGGGCAGCAGTGATCGCCGCCGCCGCCGCATCGAACCCACCTTGATCGCCGTCGACCAACCGGAGGAGGATCCCTTGATGCAGGATGAGATTTTTGGTCCCCTGCTGCCTCTGATCGTGGTGAACGATCTGGAAGATGCCCTGGCCCGGGTACGCCGGGCCCCCCACCCGCTGGCCCTGTATCTTTTCGGCGGCGATAGCAAGGAGCGGCAACAACTCCTGGCCAGCTCCAGCTCGGGCAGCGTCGGCTTCAACGACGTGGTGATGCAGGCCGGACTGGTCCACTTGCCATTCGGCGGGGTAGGAGAAAGTGGCATTGGCTCGTACCACGGCGAAACGGGCTTCCGCACCTTCTCCCATCAACGCAGTGTGTTGAGCCGGTCGTTCTGGTTCGACCTGCCATTCCGTTATCCCCC
Source organism: Cyanobium sp. (assembly GCA_044352805.1). Taxonomy (GTDB): domain Bacteria; phylum Cyanobacteriota; class Cyanobacteriia; order PCC-6307; family Cyanobiaceae; genus Cyanobium. The sequence goes on along the minus strand of JBILDB010000124.1, from coordinate 5,628 downwards.
CTATGCCGGCAAGCTCCCCCTGGTTCGGCGCCTGCTGGGTTGAGAGTGCCCCTCAACGCCGATGCCGGTGCGGGGGGGGCTGGTTAGGAGTGGGCAGGACCCTTAACGTGCCGGCAACTGCTCACCTAACCCATGCGCCGCCGCCTTGTTGCCCTGGCCATTGCCGTGGTGCTGCCCCTTCCAGGCCTGGCGGCAGAAGTCACGGTTCAGCCAGGGGAAACCCTCTCCCAGATCGCCGATCGCCTCGGCATCAGCATGACCAGGCTGATGAAGCTCAACGGCATTACCAATCCCGACCACGTCGAATCGGGCAGCAAGCTGACCGTGCCCAGCTCAGTCTCCAGCTCAGGCCGGGCCAAGGGAACCAGCACCTCGTCAAACGCGAATACCACCAAGGTGACCGTCAAGGACGGCGAAACCCTTTCGGAGATCGCCGACCGCCACGGCATGAGCGTGAATGAATTGGTGCGGCTGAACGCTCTCAGCAACGCTGACCATGTGGAAACCGGCAGCACCCTGCGGGTCAAAGCAAGTGCAGTGGCCAGCTCCCGCTCCGCTGACGGCCCCTCCAGCTACCGCAAGGGGGCCAGCCAGCACGTGGTCCAGCCCGGCGAGAATCTCTCCACCATTGCCGAGGGCTACGGCGTGCCCATGAGCCGTTTGGTGGCCATCAACGGCCTGCAGGATGCCAACCATGTCGAAGTGGGCATGCGCCTGCGCCTCAAGGGCAACCCGCCAACCAGCGCCGCCGCCAGCACGGAGGCCCCCCCCAATCGTTCCGTGGCCCCTGCCCCCGAAACCAGCCCAACGGCGACAACGGCCCCGGTGCTGGCGCCAGCCATGGGGGCTGTTCCACGGGCCACCGTTGCACAGACCCGGCCGGCGACCGGAACCACCGCCATGGCAAACCCAGTGGTTGCAAGCCCAGTAGTGGCAAACCCGGTAGTAGCAAGCCCCATCGTGGCCAGACCAGTAGTGGCCACACCGGTGGTCGCCACACCGGTGGTCGCCACACCAGTGGTGGCCAGACCAGTAGTGGCCAGACCGGTGGTGGCCACACCAGTGGTGGCCAAACCCGTGGTCACCGCTCCGGCAGCCAGGGCCAGCGTGGCCCGGGCGAGCCAGGCACCGATCAGTTCGGTCTTGCCTGCGGAGGCCTCAAATCGCACCGACTGGCGTCCTTACGGTCCCCTGCAAGTGGACTGGGCCAATTGGCAACCGATGGGAGGCAGCCTGGTGGCCCCCACCATCAGCAACAAGGGCGAAACGCTTTACCTGGCGATCAACTGCAGCGCCCGCAAGATGAATGCCACCAGCTCCAACGGCGACTGGAAAACCTGGGAAGATCCCCGCGCCAGTTTCGAGGTGAAATTGGTAAACGACCGCTGCCGTCAAAGTCGGCTCTGAGTGGCTCGTCACGAACCAGAGTCACGAATCAGCGCAACTGGCTAAGCCAGAACTGGCACGGCCAGAACTGGTTAGGTCAGTGTTGTCGATGCCCCCCTAGGCCCAGGGGGGCATCGACCCCTTTTTCAGGCCGACCAGCGCAGGGGCCAGGGGGAGCGCAAGTAGTTCTCGCCCAAGGCGCACAGCCAGAGCTGCTGGCGACCGTCATCGCTCTCGCGGATGAGTTCCTCCTGCACCAGTCGCCGCGCCAACCAGCCCCAGGTTTCCTGGTTTTGGCCATGGTCCTTGGCCAGGCCCTCGACCAGCTGGCGCAGGTCCCGCCCCCGGCCGCCATCCAATGCCGACAGGACCCGCGCCGCGGGCTCGGACCAATCCACGGCGGCGGGATGGCGGCGGCAGTTGTCGCAACGCTGACAGGGGGGCGCCAGTTCGCCGACGGCTAGCAACAGGGCCTGCTCACGGCAGCCCGGCCCCTCGGCCACGGCCTCCATCCGTCGCAGCTGACGCTGGGCAAGTTCGAGTCGCTCCCTCTCCTGCAGGCGCTCTGCGGCGCTCAGCTGCTGGCTCGCCGCCCGCATCGCCCAGCCCAGGCTGACCCGATCGGCGGCGGCGAACAACACCAAGCAATGGGCCGGTTGACCATCGCGGCCCGCCCGCCCCGATTCCTGCAGGTAACCCTCGACACTGGCCGGCAGGGTCAAATGCAGCACCAGGCCCACATCGGCTCGATCCACTCCCATGCCAAAAGCCACCGTCGCGACCAGCACCGGGCGCGGCTGGTTCTGAAAATGCTCCAAGGCCAACTGGCGACTGGCCGGATCCATGCCGGCGTGATAAGGGATGGCGGCGAGTCCCGCCTGGGCCAGCCGCGTCGACCATTCCTCCACCGCCAAACGGGTACGGGCATAGATGAGGACGGCGCCCCGGGCCTCGGCCACCGCGTTCAACACCTCGGCCAAGGGCTCCTCTGAGCGGCGCCTCATGGTGTACGAGAGATTGCTGCGGCGGGCAGAGCGCACCAACACCTCAGGACGACGCAGCTGCAGCAGGCGAATGATGTCGGCGCGCACCTGGGGGGCCGCCGTAGCACTGAGGGCCACCATCGGCACCCCCGGGCAGAGGCGGCGCAATTCGCCAAGGCGCCTGTAATGGGGCCTGAAATCGTGGCCCCAGGCGCTGATGCAATGGGCCTCGTCCACCGCCAGAGCCACCAACCGCCCCGTGGCGTGGATCTCTTCAAGCAGACGTCGGCTGGCTTCCACCTGCAGCCGTTCCGGTGAGAGATACAGCACCCTCAGACTCTGATCATTCAAGCCCTGCTGCAACTGCTGCCGCCGCTGCAGATCGAGGCCCTGGTGCAGGCAGGCGGCGGCAATGCCATGGCGCCGCAACTGGCGCACCTGGTCCTGCATCAGCGCCACCAGGGGTGAAATCACCACCACCAGCCCCTGACGCACCAGGGCAGGCAGCTGATAGCAAAGCGATTTACCCGCCCCGGTGGGCAACACCGCCAGACAATCTTGCCCAGCCAAAAGGGCCTCCACCACCTGCCGTTGGCCGGGGCGGAAGTGGTCCCAGCCAAAGTGGTGCCGCAGGGCTTCGCTGAGGCGATCCACCGGCGGCCAACCCCAGTGATAGTGCCACCGGACCATAGCGCTCCACCACCTGTGGCCAGCTATGCGCCGGAGCGAGGCAGGGACTCAAGGCAAGGCCGGCGGATCCAGTTGATCGGGCGATTCCTCCACCAACTGCAACCGCAGCCGTTTCCCCCCTGCCAGCTCGCCCAGGGAAACGCGCAGGGTGCTGCCGCTGAGACTTTGCAAAGCGGTCAGCAACTCCCGCAAATGGGGCGTGCTGCTGCCGCTCTCCACCCACAGACGCTCCTGCAGCCCCCCCAGCCGCCGCCAACTTGTATGCAATTTGAGAACGGCACTTTCCAGGGCTTGGGCCTGGCCAACCGCGTCGGCCAGTAAGCCCAGGGCATCGAGCCGCTGGGCCTCTTGAATCGCCTTCTCGAAATCCAGGTTGCCCTGCTGGAACGCCCTGACGGCCAACGCGGCCTGGGCCGCCTTGTCGAGCCAGCGGGCCGTGAGGGTCACATCCTTGACCCGCTCCAGCTCCGGCTCTTCCCGCAGGGCCCGACGCAGATCTTCCTGTTGGGCTTCCGGCAACTTGGCCAGCTCCTTGACCAGGGGCGCCACCGCCCGGGGGGGCAGCAGGTTTTCGGCGGTGCGCTGGCGAATCTCCTCGGGCAATAGGGGGCTGGTCGCGGCCGTGAACTCGTCGGTGAGACGGCGAACCTGCTTGCGGGTAATTTGCTGGCCCCCATTGGCCGCCTCGCCAATCATCTGCTGCACCTCAGGATCGGCCTGGGCGGTTTCCAGAAAGGCACGCTTGGAAAATTGATTGACGCTGGCCAGTTCGAGCACACCATCGCCAAGCATCGTGTCTGCCGACTCCGCCAGCTGGATCAGGCCATAGGCCCGGGTCTTGCTGATCTCCCGTTCCCGCAGCCATTGCAAAAAGCCAGTGCCCCGGCCTTCGCCGCCGCGACGCTCGCGGTCCCGGACCGCACAGAGGATGCGGCCCCGCCAGATTTCGGTCTGCAGGTCAAAGCGATCACAGACTGCCCAGGCCGCCTCCAGGCGGGCGTGAAACTCCAGCACGCTGATGTCGTCGCGCTCGGGATCCGGCAGATCCAGATCGATCAGCGGAGCTTCGCCGCCGGGCTCATGGTGGGACGGGCCCTCGGCAGGGTCCTCAACGGCAGACATGGGCCAACGGGGCAAGGGATGGGGATGCTGCCATGGGCCCCGGCGATCCCTTGCCGCCACAGGCACCTGGGCGAGCGACGAAACGTGACACCCCTGGGGGATAACGCCAACTTGCAGGGGTAAGCTCTGTTGGAAAGCCACCCGACCCTCTGCCCAGCGATGGCCATCTCCCGCGGCGACAAAGTACGGATCAAGCGCCCCGAGTCCTACTGGTTCAACGAAGTAGGCACGGTGGCATCGGTCGACACCTCTGGGATTCGTTATCCCGTCGTTGTTCGCTTTGACAAGGTGAACTACAACGGCTACAGCGGCTCTGAAGGCGGCATCAATACCAACAACTTCGCCGAAAGCGAACTGGTCAAAGCCTGAGGTTCCTCCGGGCCTGACGCTCATTCCCTGTGCCCGAGCTACCCGAAGTTGAAACCGTTCGTTTGGGTCTGGAGTCCAGAACCCAAGCAATGACCATCGCCAAGGTTGCCGTACTGCGCCAACGGGCGATTGCCAGCCCCCAAGAGCCAGCCCTCTTTGAGCTGGCCCTTGGGGGCTGTCTTATCGAAGGCTGGCAGCGAAGGGGCAAATATCTGATGGCCAAGCTTGGCCATGGCGATGGCAGCGATGCGGGTCATTGGGGCGTCCATCTGCGCATGACCGGCCAGTTCCTCTGGATCGACGAGCCAACTCCCCCATGTGCCCACACCCGCGTGCGCTTCTGGAATCCAGCAGGGGCGGAACTGCGTTTCATCGATACCCGTAGCTTTGGCCAGATGTGGTGGGTGCCACCCCACATCCCGCCTGAAACAGTCATCACTGGTCTGACACGCCTGGGCCCAGAACCTTTCGATCCGCAAATGACGGCCGATTATCTGCAAAAGCGGCTGCAGGGATCCAAAAGAGCGATCAAAAATGCCCTGCTCGATCAGTCACTGATCGCCGGCGTCGGCAACATCTATGCCGATGAAAGCCTATTTGCCGCCGGCATCCGACCCGATAGCCCCAGTGGCTCCCTATCGCTCGCCCGTCTGGCCCAATTGCAACAGTGCCTTGTGGAGGTACTCAGGGCCAGTATCGGCGCGGGCGGCACCACCTTCAGCGACTTCAGGGACCTCAAGGGCCTCAACGGCAATTACGGCAGTCAGGCCTGGGTCTACAGGCGCTCCGGCCAACCCTGCCGGCGCTGCGGCAATCCCATCCAACGGCAACGCCTGGGGGGACGCAGCAGCCACTGGTGCCCTTGCTGTCAAACTTGAACCCAGAGTCAGCAACAACCAATGCACCGCAATTGGCGAGGCGCTTAACCCAGTGGATCAACTCCTGCGAGCAAATCCAGTGATGGCCCCCTCAACGGAGGCTCCAGATCCAAAGCAGGATCTAGCCCTAGGGCTCTGTGAGGTGATGGCGGCCATTGATCGGCGCGGCTGGTGTGATGGCACCGGCGGCAACTTCAGCT
>JBILDB010000123.1:0-6794 GCA_044352805.1 Cyanobium sp. | reverse complement strand
GGATCACCGCCCATTCGGCTTTTTGGCTGGCCCACTGCACCATTCCCAGCGCCGCTGCGCTGATCAGGGCGATGAGGCCGAGGCTGAGGGCCCCATCGGCGGGAGTGGCGAAAAGGTCGGCGCGCAGGCGCCGCAGCAGCAGGTTCATCTCAGCGCTCCCTGATCTGCACGAGACGGTTGAGGCCATTCATGACCAGGGAAATCACCAGGTCCAGGGCCAGATAGGCCCCCAGTAAGAGCAGGTAAACCTCCAGGGCCCGGCCGGTCTGATTCAAGGTGGTTTCGGCGACGGAATATAGATCGCTGAAGCCCACCGCCACCGCCAGGGAGGAATTCTTAGCCAGGGAAATGTACTGGGTGTTGAGGCCCGGAACGATCACCCGGAGGGCCTGGGGTAACACCACATGGCGCAGGGTGGCAAACCAGCCCATGCCCAGGGACGTTGCCGCTTCCCATTGGCCCTTGGGCACCGAGGCGATACCGCCACGCACGACTTCGGCGATGAAGGCTCCCGAATAGATAATCAGGCCACTAAGCAAGGCCGCAAATTCCACACTTAGTCGCCAAGGAGCCTGCCAGACGCCATTGACGAGCTGGGGCAAGGACCAATGCATTCCCTGGCTGAATCCGGCCAGATAAAGTCCAGACTTGGCTAGCACCACCCCAGGGATTTGTAGGGCTGCGGTGCCATTGGGCAAAGACAGAAAGACGACGAAATACCAGAAGATTAACTGCAACAACAGTGGGATATTGCGAATCGTTTCCACATAGGCCCGGGTCAGACCGCGCAGCAGGCCATTGCGGCTGAAGGAGGCCATCCCCGCCAGGGTGCCCAGCAGGGTGGCCCCCACCAGCCCGGTGATAACGGCCCGCAGAGTATTGACCAAACCAGCCGCCAATCCCCGCCAATAGGGCAGTCCGGCATCAAAGGGAAGCAGGGTTTCGGCGATGTCGAATCCGGCCGGTTCCCCCAGCCAGCGCCAACTGAGCAACATGCCCCTGGCGGTGAGGTTGTAGACCAGATTGCCAAGCAAAAAGGCGATCAAAACCAGTAGCAGCAGGGCCACAACCCCCTGCACCAGCCAGGGAATCACGCGCCGATCCCGCCACCAGGGGGGACGGTCGGCAGGATCACGCAAAGGCTGAGCCATGGGCATCGGTGCTCAGCGGAAGGGAGGGGAGTACATCAACCCCCCCTTATTCCATTGCTTATTGATACCTCGATCCAGTTTCAGCTTCGAGGCCGGGCCAACATTGCGGTCAAAGATTTCACCGTAATTGCCGACGGCACTGATGATTTTCACCACAAAATCAGAGGGCAGGCCCAGCTGTTTGCCAAAATCACCCTCCACCCCCAGAAAACGCCTGAGATCGGCCTGGTTTTTATTGGCACTGGCCTCCGCCAATTTACTGGCGATGTTCGCCTTGGTGATGCCCAATTCTTCGGCCTGGATAAGGGTATTGACCGTCCAGCGCACGGCATCCGCCCAGGCGGGATCGGCATTGGTGGTGGCCGGGCTGAGCGGCTCCTTGCTCATTACATCGTATAGAAGAGTGTGGGCCTCCGGATTGGGGAAGCTGGAGCGTTTGGCCGCCAGTTGGGAACGATCGCTGGTGACAGCTATACAGCGCCCCCCCAGATAGGCCGCATAGGTTTGGTCACCGGTCTGGAATTTCAGCGGCGTGTAGGCAATCCCGATCTCCCGCATGCGGTCGGCCAGGTTTAGTTCGGTGGTGGTGCCGCTCTCGACACAGATTGGTTTGCCCGCTAGGGCCTTGAGGGTGGTGATGCCGCTGGCCGCAGGCACCATCATTCCCTGGCCGTCATAGAAGGTCGTCGGGGCAAAACTGAGGGCGTTGCCGCCGGGCGCATCCCGGCTCAGGGTCATGGTGGTGTTGCGCGAGAGCAAGTCCACTTCGCCGCTGGCCAGGGCGGCAAAACGCTCACTTGAATTGAGATCGCGGTATTCCACTTTGTTGGCATCGCCAAAGATTGCAGCGGCCATCGCCTTGCACACATCGACGTCCAGGCCCGAATAACTGCCGTCCGGTCCCACGAAACTGAAGCCGGGTAGCTTGCCATCGACTCCGCAGACCAACTTGCCCCGCCCCTGAATCATCGAAAGCTTGGCGCTCTGGACGCCATTGCCGCCATCCTGGGCGCAGCCTGCCAACAGCCCCGCAAGCACTAGCGGTAGGGCCCAGGCACGGGTTGGACGGAAGGACATGCGCAAGAGCCTGCAAGCGACCCCGCATTGTTGCAGGTCAATCCGGATGATCCCCAAACCCTTTGCTAATGACGGTTGCCCCTGAAGGCCAATGACGGTTGCCCCTGAAGGCCATCGAATCAGCATTTCCCCAGGGCCCCTGCCATAACCATCACCTGGGCCATGGGTCCAACGTCATGGACCCGGACCAGATCGGCGCCACGGGCCACCGCCAGGGCGCAAACCGCTGCCGTGCCCCAGATACGGGCGCGCGGGCGTGTTTCAGCCAGCACTTCGCCGATGAAGCGCTTGCGCGAAGGCCCCACCAGCAACGGCAATCCCGGCGCCTTGAGTTCGTTGAGCCGGCGCAGCAGTTCGAGGTTCTGGTCCGTGGTCTTGGCAAAACCGAGGCCGGGATCCCAGATCAATTGCCCCCGCTCCACACCGGCGGCCAGGGCCCGCTGGCTGGCTTGCTCCAGCTCCTGGCGCACATCCGCCACCAGATCGTTGTAATGGCATAGCTGGTTCATCGTGCGGCTATCGCCGCGGCTGTGCATCAGCACCAAAGGGCAGCGATGGCCAGCTACCGCCCTGAGCAGGCTGGGGTCCCTGCGGCCACCGCTGACATCGTTAATCCAGTCCGCGCCGGCCGCTAGGGCCGCCGCCGCCACTGCCCCCCAGAAGGTATCGATGCAGAGGATCGCTTGCGGCTGGGCGGCACGGATGGCATGCAAGGCCGGCAGCAAACGCTCCAGTTCTGTCTCCGCCCCCACCTCAACTGCGCCTGGACGGGTGCTTTGGGCCCCCAGGTCGAGCACATCGGCCCCCTGGCGCAGGAGACGCTCCGCCTGGCGCAGGGCCGCTCCAGCGCCTTCACAGCGGCCGCCATCGCTAAAGGAATCGGGGGTGAGATTGATCACCCCCATCACACCGGCGCGCTGGCCCCATGGGAAGTGCATAGCTGTTGTTTTACCTTTCAGCCGGTTCGTTCTGGCCAGTCTCCCAGCCAGGGCCCGGGGTCTGGCTTGCTTGCCCTTTTCTGTCGTGGGCACCGGGTCAACTGGGCAGGGGCGCTCAGATGCGCTAAGGATGCAGGGCGTCGCTTCCCAATCCCCCCTTGGCCACCCGCTCGCGCCCATCCCTCCTTTCCCTCCTTTTGCTGGCATCACCCCTGCTGGCCGCTCCCCTGGCCGGCACCCTTCCAGTTGCCGCAGGGACCGCTCCAGCCAAGGCTGCCGCAGGGTCTGGGGCGGCGGCCGCCAAGGGGGTGGCTCCTGGGGCGGTGATCCCGGCGGCAGGGGTGCCGCTGCAGCCCTGCGCGGCTCCCCAGCCGGGGCGATATGTGCTGATGAGCCAAGGGAATCTGCCGGCGGGGCCCTATGCGGCCTTGCTGCAGGAAACCTGGAGCGCCGATGGCCAAATCCGCGGGGTTCGTTTACAACGCATAGGTCACGAATTTAGCGAGGCTCCCTATACAGGTCGTTTCGAACCAATCTCCCTCTGTCGGGTACGTATTCAGCGCACTTTTGCTGGCACATTACGTCAGAGCCAGGCGGTTCTTGACCTTAACGGTATCCCCCGTTTTTCGATCGGGTTGCTGCCCGATGTGTTCTCCATATCGCGCTGGTTCCGGCAACCAAATACGGCTTGCACCGCCAGTCTTCTCAATGGGGCCGCTGTGAGCAAGCAGGAAGGCGCCAATTATCGCCAGGGCGGCTGGCGCCGCAACGGTACTATCCAACATGAACGCTGGAACAACGGCACCGTTAGTGGAATTGCCATTTCTAGTTATGGCGAGACTGTGGAAGAAGCCACCTACCGGGGGACGATGCAAGTTGGTCCCGATTGTCTCGCCACAATCCACCAGCGTGATTCCCTTGATGTCGACTGGAATTACAGAGGTATCGTGTTGGCGGATGGATCGGGATATCTCTATCTCCAAACCGATAGGAATGACGTAAACGTGGGCTTTATTGAGCATCTGCGCCCATGATTGATGCCTCTGCGGAACGCCTCAGCTTGCGGCGGCCAGACGATTGGCATGTCCATCTGCGCGATGGCAACCTGCTGGAAGCGGTGGCACCGCTGACGGCGGCCGTTTTCGGCCGCGCCATCGTGATGCCCAACCTGTCCCCACCCCTAACCACGGTGGCGGCCACCAGGGCCTATCGGCAGCGGATCCTGGCAGCCTTGCCCGCCGCCAGCGGTTTCACGCCGCTGATGACCGCCTATCTGACCGATAGCATCGATCCCGCTGAGTTGGAACGGGGCCAGCGGCAGGGGGTGTTCACGGCCTGCAAGCTTTATCCAGCCCACGCCACCACCAACGCGGCTGCAGGCGTTAGTGACATCGGCCAGCTGACGGGGGCGCTGGAGGCCATGGAGCGCTGCGGCCTGCCCTTGCTGATCCATGGCGAGGTCACCGATGCCGAGGTGGACATCTTTGATCGCGAGGCGGTCTTCTTGGAGAGGCACCTGGCGCCCCTGCTGCAGCGCCATCCGGGACTCAAGGTGGTGCTCGAACACATCACCACCGCCGAAGCGGTGGACTTCGTGGCCGCCTCCGGCCCCAATCTGGCGGCCACGATCACTCCCCACCACCTGCATCTCAACCGCAATGCCCTGTTTGCCGGTGGCTTGCGACCCGATTACTACTGCTTGCCGGTGATCAAGCGGGAGCGCCATCGCCTGGCCCTGCGCGCCGCCGCCACCTCCGGCCATCCTCGTTATTTCCTGGGTACCGATTCGGCCCCCCACCCCCGCCACGCCAAGGAATCCGCCTGTGGTTGCGCCGGGATTTTCAATAGTCCCTACGCCATCGAGAGTTATGCCACCGTCTTCGAGCAGGAGGGTGCCCTGGATCGCCTCGAAGATTTCGCCAGCACGTTCGGTCCCAGCTTCTACGGCCTGCCGATCAACGAAGAGCGCATCGTTTTGCGGCGCCAAAGCTTGGAGGTGCCAACGCGGCTTCACCTAGCCGATGCTGCTGGCAGCGACCATGCCCTGGTGCCCTTCCATGCGGGCCAACGGCTGCCCTGGTGCCGCGAGCGGGGGGGGCAGGATGGGGTTGCCTGATTGCGATGCCGTGGTCGCTCCGCCCCCCCCTGCCCCACTGGCCACCACGTTGAGGGGGGCCGAACTCCTTAACAATCCCCAGCTCAACAAGGGCACAGCCTTCAGCCGCCAAGAGCGCCGCGCCCTGGAGTTAGAGGCCCTGTTGCCCTGGCAGGTCGAGACGATTGAACAGCAGGTGGAGCGCTGCTGGCAGGCCTTCGACTCCCTGGCCAGCCCTATGGACCGTTACACCTATATGCAGACATTAAGGGAGCGCAATCTCATCCTGTTCCACCGTTTTCTGGCCGACCACATCGAGGCAGTAATGCCGATTGTTTATACCCCAACCGTGGGCCAGGCCATTCAAGGCTTCAGCCAGTCCTACCGCAGTCCTTCCTTGGGGGTATATCTCACGGCCGATCAACAGGATCGCTTGGCGGCCATCCTGCGCCAGGCCTGTTCACCGATGGGGGGGCAACCAGGGGACAACCGCCCCGACCTGCTGCTGGTGACTGATGCCCAGGGCATCTTGGGCATTGGCGACCAGGGGGTCGGGGGGATCCACATCTGCCAGGGCAAGTTGGCCGTCTACACCCTCTGTGCCGGTCTTGATCCCCGCCGGGCCCTGCCCGTGATGCTTGATGTGGGCACCAATAATCCCGCCCTGCTGGACGATCCGACCTATCCGGGCCTACGGCAGCCACGGCTGGAGGGCGTCGCCTACGACGCCTTCATGGAGGCCTTCATCCAGGCTGTGCGGGAGGTGTGTCCTGGTGCCTTGGTGCATTGGGAGGACTTTGGCGCCGGCAATGCCCGTCGGGTTCTGGATACCTATCGGGAGCGGCTGCCCAGCTTCAATGACGACATTCAGGGCACCAGCGGTGTGGCTGCCGCCGCCATTCTGGCCGGCTTGAGGGGTTTGGGGCAGGTTCTGGAGGACCAACGCATTGTCATCTTCGGGGCCGGCAGCGCGGGCTGCGGCATCGCCGAGCGGCTGATGCGGTTGCTGCAGGCCAGGGGTCTGGATGCCCAGCAGGCCGCCGACCGTCTCTGGATGATCGATCGGCAGGGCCTGGTTCACGCCGGCCTGGAGGGCGTCCACGGGGCGGTCCAGCCATACAGCAAGCGACCTGAGCAGTTGGCCGACTGGCCCCTTGATGCCCAGGGGCAGATCGGCCTCCAGACCGTGGTGGAGCGCCTGGCTCCGACAGTGTTGATCGGCACCTCCACCTGCGCCGGTGCCTTTGATCAGGCTGTGATTGAAGCGCTTTGCCGGGGCTGTCAGCGCCCCATCGTGCTGCCCCTCTCCAACCCCACTCCCCTGGCGGAAGTGACACCGGCAAACCTATTGCGCTGGAGCGGTGGTCGCGCCTTGGTCGCCACTGGAAGTCCGTTTTCAGCGGTCGAAGTGGGCGGGCGTCTGCGGCAGATCGGGCAGTGCAACAACTGCTTTGTGTTTCCGGGCCTGGGCTTTGCGGCGGTGGCCGTGGGGGCAAGCCAGGTAAGTGAGGCCATGATTGATGCCTGTATTGG
>JBILDB010000122.1:0-6856 GCA_044352805.1 Cyanobium sp. | reverse complement strand
GTTGTTCATGTGGGCGCAGATTCTCTCGCTCACGGCGGGGGTGATGGGGTCAGCGGCCATAGCAAATGAAACGGGGCTGCCTGATTCTGGATTCAGCTGGCCCCAAACCGCTCGATCAGAAGCAAGGTGAGGTGGATGGCGCTGTAGCCGACGTAGCCGGCCAACACCACAAACAGCCCCATGGCCAGGATGGAGCGCAGGTTCAGGTTCATGGTTTTTGATTAACAGATGGGGGGTATGGGGGCAGGGCCCTTTCCAATCCTGGACTGGGCCAGAAGGGCCATGCCTAGGGCCGCACTGGCCTCGGCACGATGCAGCACCGGGCGCCCCAAGGCCCGCTGTCGCATCCGCCGCCATTGGGCATTGCGGGCACCGCCGCCAAGGCTGATCACCCGCTTTACCGGAGGGGCCCCAAGGGCTTCGAGCCGTTGCCAACCGGCGACTTCAATTTCCGTCAGTCCCTCCAGCAGGGCCTGAAGGTAAAGGGCGTCGCTGATGGGTCGGGGTTCGAGTCGCGGCGCCAATTCCGGATCGTCAACGGGAAAGCGCTCTCCCTTTACTGCCAGGGGCAGCAGAGAGAGTCCCGTTGGATGTTCTGGATCGATCTGCCGGCTTAGCTCCGCGAGGTCGTTTGCCGAGAAGAACTGCAGCAGGATTCCGGCTCCGGCATTCGAAGCTCCCCCCACGAGCCAGCGCCCAGCGAGTCGGTGACAGCTGATGCCTGGTCCTTGCAGGGGCTCGGTCACAAATTGCTTCAAGACCAAGGTGGTGCCCAACACCGTGACGCCATCCCCTTCCTGGGGGTCGGCGGCAAGAACACCCGCGTTGGCGTCCGTGCTGCCTGCCACCACCAAACATTTCCTGTCCAGGCCTGTTTGCAGAGCCACCAGTTCAGACACCCTGCCGGGGCAGGAGCCGCTGGGGATGATCTGGGGCAGCGCAGCGGCCCAAGGCTGCTCGCCGATGCGGCCGCACCAGCGGTTTTCGATCAGATTCCAGCCCAGTCGGAGATTGTTGCCTTCCTCACCCCAGCGCCAGTCCCCCAGCAACCAGCCCATCAGCCAGTCCGCTTGATGACGCAATCGAAAAGCAGGGTCGCTCCATGGGAGCCTGGCCAATTGCATCAGTTGAAGGGCCCTGGCCAAGCTGCCGCTGGCCGAGGTGGCTGGACCGTCTATGGCTAGGGCCAAGGTCATGGCCGCTTGTTCAGGAAAAGACTGGTTGTAGGTGAGGGCTTGACCTGCTGGCCCCTCCAGCAGGGAACCATCGTCATGGCAGAGCAGCAGAGTGCCTGAGGTTCCGGCAACGGCGATTGCAGCGACTTGGGAGCGCCAGGGGGAAGGCCATCCCTTGATCAAGCTTAAAAAGCCTTGCCGCCAAGCCTCGGGACTGCTGAATGCACCGGGGTAAGGGCTGCAGATTTCACTCACCAGATTGCCACTGGCATCGACAAGGGCAAGGCGGAGGCCGCTGCTGCCCAAGTCAACGCCGATTGTCAGGGGCTTGATGGGGGGTGCCGAACCCTCAGCCCAGGGTGGCAGTGACACCAAGACTGGCAGTGGCCTGTTTGAGCTCAGAGGCGATTGCAACTACATTTTCCCAGGGCAAGTCCAGATCGCTGCGACCGAAGTGGCCGTAGGCGGCAACATCTTGGTAGAAACGACCACCCCGTTGACTCGGCAGTTGGCGGAGTCCAAAGGTGTTGATGATGGCCCCAGGACGCAGGTCAAAGTGCTCTTGCACCAAGGCGGTTAGATCGGTGTTGCTGATGACGCCCGTGCCGAAACTTTCGACCAGGATGCTCACTGGCCTTGCCACACCAATGGCATAGCTGAGTTGGACCTCCACTTTGCGGGCCAATCCAGCTGCCACCAATGCTTTGGCGACGTAGCGGGCGGCGTAGGCGGCTGAGCGGTCAACCTTGGTGGGATCCTTGCCTGAAAAAGCGCCACCACCATGGCGGGCGTAGCCGCCATAGGTATCGACGATAATCTTGCGACCGGTCAGTCCGGCATCTCCCTGGGGACCTCCCACCACAAACTTGCCGGTGGGATTCACCAGAAAACGGGTTGAATCTTGTTTGGGCTTGAGCTTTAGATCTGCGGTGGCAGGTTCGACTACGTAGAGCCAGAGATCTGCAGCAATACGATCTCTGAGAGCTTTTTCTTCGCTGATTCCGTCGATTTCTGCAGTGTGCTGGGTGGAGATCAAGATCGTGTCGATCGCGACCGGTTGGTCATTTTCGTAAACCACACTCACCTGGGTCTTACCGTCTGGCAGCAGGTAATTCAATCGGCCGTCATGGCGGACTTGGGCCAACTGACGGGCCAGGCGGTGGGCCAGGCTGATCGGCAGCGGCATGAGTTCTGGGGTCTCGTCGCAGGCGAAGCCGAACATGATTCCTTGGTCACCCGCTCCGACCTTGTCCAGGGGATCTCCCTCGTGGTCGTCGGCTTCGTCGACCCCTTGGGCTATGTCTGGAGATTGCTGGTCTAGAGCGATCAGGACGGCGCAGCTTTTGGCATCGAAACCGCCTGCCCGTGCACCGGAATAACCAATTTTCTCGATGACACCTCGCACCAGAGTGTTGAAGTCGACTCTGGCTTTAGTGGTCACTTCACCGGTGATGAGGCAAAGTCCTGTATTAACAACGGTTTCGCAGGCTACCCGACTTTCTGGATCCTGGGCCAGTAGCGCATCCAGTACGGCATCGCTGACTTGATCACAGATCTTGTCCGGATGCCCCTCAGTAACCGATTCGGAGGTGAAGACGTAGTTGCTCATTCCGGGACGAAAGGTTCAGTGCCGACACTATGACCTCGTCAGCGACTTCTGAAGTACGGATGGACACGCAGTCATTCGGGCCTCAGGCTTAAGGGGCCAGGCTCAACTGGTCCCAGTGCTGGAGGTGAGGGAAGCTCGGATCAAGGTCAAGGGGTCGGCGCCAGCCGGCGCAATAGCCCAGGATGACGCCGACACCAGCGGTTCGGGCCATGTACAGGTCGCTGTCAGCATCGCCAATCAGAGCGCATTCAGAAGGGGAGACCCCAAGCCATTGGCAAAGACCATGAACCGCCCCTGGATCCGGTTTACGGGGGCGGTGGTCCGCGCTCCAAATGCCTTGAATCAAGAAACTGAGTTGGTGATGATCAAGGAAAGACTGAATTCCTTGTTCATGGTCGTTACTGATAACGGCGCAAAGGACATCGTGAGAACGGAGTTCATTTAACAGCTTGATCAGCCCCTCAGTTGGTTCGGGTTTGGGGATTGATGCTGCTTCGTGGAGTCGATCCGTGATGGCAAAGACTTTTTCTGCGGTGGCTAGAGCCTCGGGCCAACCCAGTCCCGCTTGGGTCAGCGCAGTAGCGGTGCTGATCAGGTTGTGATCTTTGGCGGCGACCGCAGTTAAACCCGCCGGGTGAAGTCCGTGATTAGGGATAAGGCCGTAGGCACGGTGAAGTAGATCTTTGAGTTCTTCGGATCGCCCGAAGATTGCGGAGTCAGCTGTTTGCTCCAAGCAATGGAGGATTCGTGACTCCGCTAAGGCCGTCAGCATGGGCTCGCTGTGGCTCATGGTGCCATCCTTATCGAACAGGACAGCCCTGATCGGCGTTTTCTCGCTGGGGCGTGGAAGGCCCTGACCCCGGAGGTTCAGGTAAACCATCGTTACTGCCAGCCTGGGTAGATCAGGTCCAGATTAATCCTCATCAATAGATTCGGAGTCTATCGCTATGGTGTCACCATCTTCAGCCTGCTCAAGCAACATTTGTTTGTAGCGAGCAGCCATTTCCTCTGCTTTTTCAAAGACCTTCTGAGGATCGGTCAGCATGTCACCTGGCTCGGGTTCTAGAGCCTTGGTGGAAAGGGAGATGCGTCCCCGTTCGGCATCAAGATCAATAATCATGACCTTCATTTGGTCATTTACATTGAGAACGGTATGGGGAGTCTCAATATGCTCATGGCTGATTTCGGAAATGTGCAGCAGTCCACTGACACCGCCTATATCAATGAAGGCACCGTAGGGTTTGATGCCTCGCACGGTGCCAAGCACAACTTCACCAACTTCGAGTCGGTTCATCTTGCGTTCGACCAGAGCTCGACGATGGCTGAGCACTAAACGGTTGCGCTCTTCATCAACTTCGAGGAATTTCAGAGGCAGGAAATCTGCCACCAGTTCTTCTTTCGCCTTGCGCGTGCTGATATGGCTGCCAGGAATGAAGCCCCTCAGCCCTTCGACGCGAACCAAGGCTCCACCACGGTTGGTAGCGAAGACTTCGCTGTAGATCGTGGCATCCTCCTTCTGGAGCTGTCGGACTCGCTCCCAGGCACGTTGATATTCAATACGGCGAACCGAAAGAGTTAGTTGTCCATCTTCGTTCTCTTCGCTGAGGATGAAGAATTCCCGTACTTCTCCAGGTTCCAGAACGTCTGATAAATGTTCAACCCGGTTGATCGAAACCTCTTGGAGAGGCATGAATGCGGCAGTTTTTGCACCAATATCAATCATGGCGCCCTTCGACTCAAGGGCAAAAACGGTGCCGTTGACGACGTCGCCGGGTTTGAAATTGTAATCGTATTTGCTAAGAAGTGAAGCAAATTCATCCAGGGTGAAGCCCACGGCTTCAATGTCCTGTTTGGATTTGCGATTACTGGAATGGTCGGCCGTGGGTACGGCCTCCGGAACCTCAAATTCAATCCCCTCTTCGCTGGTGTCGTGAAGGGAGCCGATTTCCTCCAAAGAGCCTGGGGATGCGGCGCTGGCTTGGACTGGGTTCGGTTCGGAGGTCGTTGTCGCAGTCATCGTTCAATGGCGGTCTGCCTGGGGCAGTACGAAAGGAGTTGGCTTGCCGCCAGCAAGACAACAGCTTCATATTCTACCAATACAGCTTGACAGCTCTGGGGATCAAGGCACAGCCGCAAGCGTTGCTCTGTTCTTGCCGCGATTGGGTGTGGGCTCACCTAAGACCTCAAGGGCTGAGACAAAATCGCTCACACTCTTGAACTGACGATAAACAGAAGCAAACCGCACATAGGCAACATCACTCATCTCCCGCAACTGCTGTAAAACCATTTCTCCGATTTCGTTGCTTGTCACTTCACGGCCAGTTCGCTGCTGCAGGCAAATTTCAATTTCATCAACTACAACTTCCAGGCTGGCCGGTGCCAGACCTGTTTTCTCACAAGCTCGAAGCAAACCGTGTAACAGTTTCGATCGGTTGAAGGTTTCGCGATGGCCGTTCCGTTTGAGCACCGTGATCGGAACGGTTTCAACCCTTTCGTAAGTGGTGAAGCGGAAGTCACAGTTAAGGCATTCGCGCCTCCGCCGCACGCTGCGCCCAGAATCCGCAGCCCGAGATTCCAGTACGCGACTATCGGTGTGTTGGCAGGAAGGGCATTGCATGCCCGTGAACTCCAATTGTTCATCAATCTTAGACAGGCTTGTACAGATTGAACAGCCCCTCGTCTCCATTCCCAATAAAAAAGCCCCTTTCGGGGCTTTTGGCTGGGACGTTTGTCCTGATTGATCATTTACCGATCTTTGGAGGATCGCGAAAGGCGATGGCAAAGAACAACGTTGAAATGGCCAGAGCCAGGATCAGGATGTAGGCAAAGCTTTCCATGGAGTGTCCTCGAGTGTCCTGCGGTCAGCTGAGTGTTGTGGTTCCTGCCGGAGGCACATAGCCATCAGGTAGGCGACGGGTTGAACGGTCTCCAAGCTTTTGGAATAGCCCGAATTCCACTTGCTCGCCGAGGTCCGGGTCGATGCCAGCGAAAACATCGCGGTAAAGGGTGCGGGCACCATGCCAGATATGCCCAAAGAAGAAAAGCAGGGCGAAGGTGGCATGACCGAAAGTAAACCAACCCCGTGGTGAACTCCGGAAAGTTCCGTCGGAGTGGTATTTCTCGCGATCGAATTCAAAAGCTTCACCTAATTGGGCTTTACGGGCAAGCCTCTTAACGTCGGCTGGGTCTTTGAAGGTTTGACCGTTGAGGGCACCGCCGTAAACAGTTGCCGTGACGCCTTGCTGCTCAAATGAGTATTTGGCTTCAGCTCGGCGGAAAGGAATGTCAGCACGCACTACTCCCTCTTTATCCTGGAGAACAATGGGGAAATTCTCAAAGAAGTTGGGCAGACGTCTTACTTCAATGTCTCGACCATCCTTGTCTTGGAAAGAGATGTGGCCGATCCATCCGGTGGGGAGTCCGTCACCATTAACCATTGGACCCACTCGGAAAAGACCTCCCTTGGCAGGACTGTTGCCGACGTAATCGTAAAAAGCAAGTTTCTCAGGAATAGAAGCCCAGGCCTCTTCATTCGTAGCACCATTATCAAGTGCCGTTTGGACTCGGCGGTTGATTTCGGTTTTAAAGTAGCTCTGATCCCACTGATAGCGAGTTGGACCAAAAAGTTCGATCGGCGTGGCTGCGGCGCCATACCACATGGTGCCGGCGACAATAAAGGCGGCAAAGAAAACAGCGGCAATTGCACTTGCCAAAACCGTTTCAATGTTTCCCATCCTTAGGGCTTTGTAGAGCCTTTCGGGAGGGCGAGTCGTAATGTGAAAGATGCCGGCGATGATGCCCACGATGCCGGCGGCAATGTGGTGAGCAACGATTCCACCAGGATTGAAGGGATTGAATCCTTCCGGTCCCCAAGATGGTTGGACCTTCTCAAGGTGACCTGTGATGCCGTAGGGGTCTGATACCCACATACCAGGTCCAAAAACACCAGTCAGGTGGAAAGCTCCAAACCCGAAGCAGCCAAGACCGGCAAGTAGAAGGTGAATCCCGAAGATCTTGGGAAGATCCAAGGCTGGTTCGCCGGTGCGGGGGTCTTGCCAGATCTCCAGGTCCC
>JBILDB010000121.1:0-6894 GCA_044352805.1 Cyanobium sp. | reverse complement strand
TCCTGACCGGCTTGTTATTCGGTTTGCGTTGCCCCGGAAAGCTGATATAAACCCGCTGGCCCTCCTTGATTCCGCTCTTCACCTCTGTTTGGGATCCCACCGTGGCCCCCACCCGCACTGGCTGGAAGCGGGGTTTGCCGCCGGCCTGGTGTAGCAGCACACCCGTGCCGCCCTCCTGGCTGACGATCGCCGAGGTGGGCACCAGCAGGGCGTTGTCATGGCGTCCCACCAAAAAGTTGGCGGTGAAATTCATGCCGGACATCAGCTTCGGGTCGCCTTCTTTGGGCAGACTCAACCGCACCTGGAAGCTGGTGACGTTTTGCACCACCACCGATTCCGGGGCGATCAGCCGCACCCGTGCCGGCACCGGACGCCGCGGGTAGGCATCCACCAGCAGTTCCACCGCCTGGCCGGCATTGATGCTGCCGATGTCCACTTCCGACACATTGGCCAAGCCTTCGAGGGCTCCGGCCAGCGCCACGATCGAGCTGGAGGTGGCCGAGCTGGTGGCGCTGGCGGAGGTGGTCGGCGTCACGAAGGCCCCCACATCGGCGAATTTCTGGGTGATGACCCCGGCGAACGGCGCCCGGATCAAGGTGTCTTCAATCAGGCTATTGATGGTCTGCAGGCTGCCCTTCGCCTTGAGCACCTGGGCGCGGGCCAGGGCGATGTCCTCCTTGCGAAAACCGGCCTGCAGCAGCTCCAGCTGGGACTGGCTGGCCTGGACTTTTTCCTGGGCAGCCCGGTACTGGGCGGCGCTGGCATCGAAGGCCACCCGCCCCAGGGCCCCGGCCTCAAATAGCTTTTTATTGCTGGTGTAAGCCGAGCGGATGGCCACCAGTTGGGCTCGGGCGTCGTTGGCCCCATTGCGGGCCTGGGCGATTTCTTCGGGGCGGTTGCCGGCCACCAGCTTGCTGAGGTTGGCCTCGGCGGCGGCCAGATCGCCCATGGCGCTTAGGCGCTGGCCCTGCAGATTGCTGGCATCCATCTGGGCCAATAACTGGCCGGCCGCCACCCGATCCCCCTGCTCCACCAGCAACTGCTGAATCCGCCCCGGTTGCTTGGGGCTGATGTTCACCGGCGCCACCGGCCTAATGACGCCGGTGGCGCTCACCTTGACCGTGATGTCCTGGCGCACGACCGCTGCGGTTTCCCGCTCCACGGCCTGCTGGCGTTTCTGGGCCCCGTTGCGTTGCCATTGCCAGGCTCCGGCAGCAGCGAGGCCCGCCAGCAGCGCCAAAGCGAGCACCAAGGCGGGGGCCAGCTTGGCTTTGGGGGCGTTCTGGGCGGGTGCTGCCACGAGGACGCTGCGGGGGCCGAAGTGCCGAGATCAAACTTTAGGTGGGCGGCCGCCAGGCATGGTCGGCGCGGCGGTAGGCGATGGCATCAGCTCCGTCGCGATGGACGAGAAACCACTCCTGGAGGCCTTGCAACCACTCCAGCTGAGTGGTGGAATCAAGCTGGCTGGTGCCCTTGCCAGGTTCGACCTGGCAGGCGGCGGTGCGGGCGAGACGATGGCTGGCCCGGTGGCCGCTGTTGAGGCAGCCCCACTGGGCCAGCCAGCGTTCTTCCAGGCGAAGGTGCAGGCCCAGGGCCCTTTGCAGCCGGCGGCAATTCAGCTCCCCCGAGGGGATGGCGGCGGTGCTGGCCAGGGGGCCCAGGGCACGGGCCTCGGCTATCAAGGTGTTGAGCATTACCTCAAGGCGACCGTGCTGGCGCTCCAGCAGTTGCTGCTGGCTGGGCCAGTCCCTGGGCCAGTGCCGAGATGGCGGAGCGCTGGCTTGGGCGTTCGCTGCGAGGCTCGTCCGTTCCGAGCCAGGGCGGCTCAAGGTGATCGTGCCCATGGCAGAGGTGCTCACTTTCAATTGCATAACGACATCTGCATAACGACATCAGCATAACGACAACATGATACCAGGACAAAAGGGCATGCGTTAGATGCGTTGCCGTGGCAGCGGCCTGTCGCGCTGCCTTGATGTTGCGCTAACCTCTGTCTAAAATTCCTTGCACTAGACCTACCGATGGACGTCCTGGCCGAATACTTCAAGGTGTTCTCCGAGCCCAACCGCTTGGCCGTACTCGACGCCCTGCGCGATGGTCCGCTCAATGTCACCGCTGTCGTCGAGCACACGGGACTCAGCCAGGCCCTGGTTTCCAAACACCTCAAGCTGTTGACGATCGCCGGGGTGGTGCAGCGCCGGCCGCAGGGCTCCCTTGTTTTCTATGAAGTCAGTGATCGGGCCGTGTTTCGTTTGATCACCCAGGCCGAAAAGCTGCTGTTGGCCACCCGCCGCCAGCAGCTCGATGCCCTGGCCGCCAGCCTCTGATGGCCGCTGACAACAGCGCCCCTCAGACCCTGGCAGAACTGCGGGCCGCCCTAGCGGCGGGCCAGCGGCGCTTCACCGCCTTGCCCCTGGCGGATTTGAACGGCCGCCAGAACGCCGATCTCGATCTGACGGATTGCGATTTTTCTGGCTGCGACCTGCGGGGCGCTTGCTTTCAGGAGGCCCGTCTGGGCCATGCCCGCCTGCGGCAGGGGCGGGCCGACGGGACCCGATTCCAGCAGGCCTTGCTCTGGGGTGCCGATCTATCCGGCCTGCGGGCAGCACTCTCCTATTGGCACGAGGCGGATCTCTCCGGTGCGCGGTTGCAAGGGGCCGATTTCAGCGGCGCCTTTTTGCATCGCGCCTGCTTGAGGGGGGTACTGGCCGCCGATAGCTGCTGGCGCCAAGCCCGGCTGGTTGAGGCTGATTTTCGCTCCGGTCTGGATCAGCTCACCGACCTGGGTCGGGCCGACCTGCGCGAGGCCGACCTCAGCTTTGCCCTGCTCAATGGCGCCAACCTGCGCGGTGCCGATCTGCGGGGCAGTTGTCTCTATGGCGCCAATCTCAGCCAGGCGGACCTGCGCCAGGCCCATTTGGAGGGTTGCGACCTGCGGGATACGCGCTTGGCCGGGGCGCAATTGGACCAGGTTGCTTGAGGCTGGAGCGCAACAGACCGGATCCCAGCAGGCTGGACCCAGCCAGCTGGGCTGAAATCCAATCACTTTCGCCATGAGAAAGTCCTGACGATCGATGGGGCCTGCTGCGTTTGCCATCACCCAAGCTGAGTGGCAAAGGTCCCATTTCACCCTTGGGGCCCAATACGGTGAAGGCCTTGTTTTTGGCCCCAGGCAAGCCCCGTGAACCCCTCCGTTGCGATCGCCCCTGCCCCAGCCCGCTCCGGCCCCTGGAGCGCCGCGGCGATTCCTGATCAGGGCGGTCGCCTGGCCTTGGTAACCGGGGCCAACAGTGGGCTTGGACTGGAAACAGCTCGCGCCCTGGCGGCCCATGGGGCCACTGTGGTGTTGGCCTGCCGCTCGCCCCAGAAGGCGGCGGCGGCCCGGGCCCAACTCTTGGCCGACCTGGCCCAGCAGAGCTCTGCCAGTCCTCACGGTGCCCTCGATTGCCTCAGCTTGGATCTAGCCGATCTGGCCAGTGTCGCCGCCGCCGCCGACACCCTGGCCCAGCGCTACGGCCGCCTTGATCTGCTGATCAACAACGCCGGCGTCATGGCCCCTCCCCGCACCCTGACCCGGGACGGCTTCGAGCTCCAGTTCGGCACCAACCACCTGGGCCACTTCGCCCTCACCCAGGCCCTTTTACCCCTGCTCAAGGGTCAAAGCGACGCCCGGGTCGTCAGTGTTACCTCCGGAGCCCAATACTTCGGTCGCATCGACTTCGACGATCTCCAGGGCGAGCGCCGTTATGACCGCTGGAAGGCCTACAGCCAGAGCAAGTTGGCCAATGTGATGTTCACCCTCGAGCTCCAGCGCCGACTGGATGCTGCCAACGCCGGCATCAATGCCCTGGCAGCCCATCCCGGCTTGGCCCGCACCTCCCTGCAGCCCTCCTCGGTGGCCGCCAGTGGTTCCTGGTTTGAACCGATCGCCTATCGACTCATGGACCCCCTGTTTCAAAGCGCCGCCATGGGGGCCCTGCCCCAGCTTTACGCAGCCACGGCCCCAGAAGCTTCGCCGGCTGGGCATTACGGCCCCGATGGTTTCGGGGGGATGGGCGGCTGGCCCAAGCCGGTGCCCGTCGCGGCCGCGGCCCTCGATACCAACAATTGCCAGCGCCTCTGGCAGGTGAGCCAGGAGCTGTTAGCCGGCTGTTCGGCTTGGCCCCAAGTGGATTGCCTCTAAGGGCAGATCCAACCCAAGCAAGATCAAAGGGCCCGGGCTGGGGATGGCCCCCTCAGCCGGCCGGCCGACCCGTTGCCATGGCGAGCAAGTCTGAGATCCGGTTGACGGGACTGCTGGATTGGCAAACGATTTGCTCGCCCCGCTGCCAGGCGCAGGTGCGCGAGAGGAGCTCCAAATCATCAAACCAGGGGGATTTTGTAATTTGGTTACCATGCATTCGATAGTGATAAACACAAGAATCAATCAAAATACCCGGTGCCGTACAGGTCACTGCCATCATCATGCCGAGGTCTTCCCCTTGGGACAGGCCCATCCAGCCGCCGACCCGCTTGAGTAAATTGGTTTCCACCAATAGGCTGGTAGGGCCCAGGGGAATGTTGTGCTTGGGCGTTGGCCAGGCACGCCATACATCTCCCGGGGCGCAGGGGCCTGCCGGCATGATCTGCGGTTCTGGGTCGGATTTTTCTTTTATATATCCGGCAGCCCAAAGTGCGTTTGGTTGATCCGCAATGGCTTGCAGGCGTTGGTCGATTGAATGGGGAGGCAGTAAGTCGTCATCGTCGGCGCTGGTTATCCAGGCGCCGCTGGCGACGACCAGGCCAAGATTGCGGCAGGCGGCTTGGCCGATGGACCTAGAGGAGCCAATGATGGTGGCTTGCTCGCGGATTTGCTGGGGAATTGCGTCCTGGTTGCTGCCATCGACGACGATGACGTGTTCAACGTCGCAATGATTAAGCCGCAGGCTTTGATTAAGTTCCACCAGCATGTCCAGCCGATCTGGGGACAGCCTGGTGGGAGTGATCACGCTGACAAGCATTTAATTCCTTCGGTCTTCTATGGTTGCCACCTTGGAATCCATTGGATTTCTTAATTGATTATCAATTCCATGCTCATCATAGTCGATTTGGCAGGGGCTGGATCAGGTTGGCAGACCTTCGCGGTTTTGTGATTTCCCTTCGGCCCGGCCCCACTCGATGGGATCTGGAGCCTGGCGCCGCAACGTGCCCACCCTACCTCCCTAGAATCTGCGGCTGCCGAAGGCTCTTCATGCCCCGCGCCACCACAGCTGCCGGCAAGGGCCAGCCTCTGCGATCCCACCAGGCCACCGTGGTCGAGAAGGCCGCTCTCCAAACCCTCAATGGCGGCAGCCTGGACAATGTGATCCGGGTGCGGGGTGCCCGTCAGCACAACCTGCGCAACATCGATCTGACGATTCCGCGCAACAAATTGGTTGTGTTCACTGGCGTTAGCGGTAGCGGCAAGAGCTCCCTGGCCTTCGACACCATCTTTGCCGAGGGCCAAAGGCGCTACGTGGAGAGTTTGTCCGCCTATGCCCGCCAGTTTCTGGGCCAGGTGGACAAACCCGATGTTGATGCCATCGAGGGCCTCTCGCCGGCCATCTCCATCGACCAAAAATCCACCAGCCATAACCCCCGGTCCACCGTCGGCACCGTCACTGAAATCCAGGACTATCTGCGGCTGCTGTTTGGCCGCGCCGGCGAACCCCACTGCCCCCAGTGCGAGCGTCCGATTCGGCCCGAAACCATCGACCAGATGGTGGACCAGATCATCACCCTGCCCGAGGGCACCCGCTTTCAGCTGCTGGCCCCGGTGGTGCGCGGCAAAAAGGGCACCCACGTCAAGCTGTTGTCTGGGCTGGTGGCCGAGGGATTCGCCCGGGTGCGCATCAACGGGGAGGTGCGGGAGCTGGCGGACAACATCGAACTAGATAAAAACCATGCCCACAACATCGAGGTGGTTGTTGACCGCCTCGTGGCGCGCGAGGGCATCACCGAGCGGCTCACCGATTCCCTGCGGACCGCCCTGAAGCGCGGTGAGGGACTGGCCCTGGTGGAAGTGGTGCCCCGGGAGGGGGAATCCCTGCCGGAGGGCCAGGAGCGGGAACGCCTCTATTCCGAAAATTTTGCCTGCCCTGTCCACGGCGCCGTGATTGAGGAACTGTCGCCGCGGCTGTTTTCGTTTAACAGTCCCTACGGCGCCTGTCCCGATTGCCACGGCATCGGCCACCTGCGCCGGTTCACCGTGGAAAGGGTGGTGCCCGACCCCTCCCTGCCCGTCTATGCGGCCGTTGCCCCCTGGAGCGACAAGGAGAACAGCTACTACTTTTCTTTGCTTTTTTCCGTGGGCGAGGCCTGTGGTTTCGAACTTAAAACCCCTTGGAAGGAGCTCAGTGATAGCCAGCGGCAGATGTTGCTGCATGGCAGCGAAGAACCCATCGCCATTCAGGCCGATAGCCGCTATCGCAAGGGCCAAAGTTATACTCGCCCCTTCGAGGGCATTCTCCCCATCCTGGAGCGCCAGCTAAAGGATGCCGGGGGCGAGGCTGTACGCCAGAAGCTGGAGAAATTTCAGGATCTGGTGCCCTGCTCCAGTTGCCAGGGATTGCGTCTGCGGCCCGAGGCCCTGGCGGTCAAGGTTGGTCCCTATGCCATTCACCAGTTAACGGCGGTCAGTGTGGCCGAAACCCTTGCCTGCGTCGAAGCTCTGATGGGGGTCGGCTCCGCATCCGGGTCCACCCCCCTCCTGACGGAGCGCCAGATCCAGATCGGTGATTTGGTGCTGCGAGAGATTCGCATGCGCTTGCGTTTTCTGCTGGACGTGGGCCTGGATTACCTCAGCCTGGATCGGCCCGCCATGACCCTCTCGGGCGGTGAGGCCCAACGCATTCGCCTCGCCACCCAGATCGGCGC
>JBILDB010000120.1:0-6912 GCA_044352805.1 Cyanobium sp. | reverse complement strand
CCCATCTGCAGCCCCTGAAAACGGAAGAAAACCTTAGGATTCTCAGATCTCCCCCCTGGGGCCCATGTTTCCCCGCCTCGCTGAGCAGTACCGAGCCCTGATTCAGGATCTCGTCTTGAGCCTCCAGGCCCTGGCCGAATCCATGCGTCAGCAAGGGCTGGTGGCCACTTGTTATGTGTGTCGCGACGACTTTGATGGCCAAGGGGCCTCCTTTGTGGCCGACCTTGGCGATGGCCACCTGGTGCGTTTCCTGGTCTCCAACTTCGGCATCAGCTGGGTGGAGTCCCGCGACGGCCATGAGCTCGTCAAGCTTGAGGGCGCCGATGCCATTCAGGAGCTGCATCGGGTGGCCCGCATCTTGCAGGCAGGCAGCCTGGTCGCTGGTTTGCCCCTGGCGGACGCGGCCTAAGCGGCCTAAGCGGCCTAAAAGGTTGGCCCACCATCCTGAAGGGTGATGGGCCATCAGCTATTTGGGCTTTTGCCTCTTGCCTCAGTCCTCGGGCCTTAGGCCAGAGGACTCTTGCCTCAGTCCTCGGGCATGTCGCTGAGGACCAGGGTTTCGTCTCCCTCCTCCTCCAAGGCGTCCTTGTCGGCTGAGCTGGCGGCCAACTTGGCGGCCGCCGCCAGGGGCTTCATCGAATTGGCACTGACCTCCTGACCCTCCGTGAGGCGGCGCCGGGTTTGGACTTCGATGGTGTCCTTGGGGCCGGGATTTTGTTCGAGCCAAGCGATTGTGTTGTCGCGGCCCTGGCCGATGTTGTCACCCTCGTAGCTGTACCAGGCGCCCTTGCGGGTCACCACCCCGGTTTCTTCGGCCAGGTCGAGCAGGCAGCCCACGGTGCTGATGCCCCGACCAAAGAGGATGTCAAATTCGGCGATGCGAAAGGGAGGCGCCACCTTGTTTTTGGCGACCTTGACCTTCGCTCGGATGCCGTATTCCTCGGTGCCCCGTTTCAGGGTTTGGATGCGGCGGATATCCAGCCGCACTGAGGCATAAAACTTGAGGGCGTTGCCCCCGGTGGTGGTCTCGGGGTTGCCGTAGGTCACGCCGATTTTCTGGCGCAGCTGGTTCAGGAAAATGACCGTGCAACCCGATTTGCCGATGTTGCCGGTGATCTTGCGCATCGCCTGGCTCATCAGCCGCGCCTGGCTGCCCACGGCCAGGTCCCCCATCTCACCCTCGATTTCGGCCCGGGGCGTCAGGGCGGCCACCGAGTCGATCACAACAATGTCGACCGCAGCGGAGCGCACCAATTGGTCGACGATTTCCAGCGCCATCTCACCGGTGTCGGGTTGGGACACCAGCAGATTCTCGATGTCCACCCCCAGGGCTGCCGCATAGACCGGGTCAAGGGCATGCTCGGCATCGACGAAGGCCGCCACGCCACCGCGGCGTTGGACCTCGGCGATGGCATGCAGGGTGAGGGTGGTCTTACCGGAGCTTTCGGGTCCATAGACCTCAACCACCCGCCCTTTGGGGTAGCCACCACCCAAGGCCAGGTCAAGGGTGAGCGCCCCGGTGGAAAAGGTCTCGACCCGCATGCGGGAGGCATCGCCCAGGCGCATGATCGAGCCTTTGCCGAAATTGCGCTCGATCTGGGTGAGGACCAGGCCTAGGGCCTTGTCCCGCTCGGCGGCGGCGCGGACGTCAGCCGCCGAGGCGCTGCCGGAGCTGGCAGAGGCGGCGGCCTTGGAATCGACAGGCATGGGGGGATAGGTGATGGGAACGGGCTGTAGGGCCAGACGTGCCCGAAGTGGGCGCCATCCTGCGGCCTTCTCTTTGTTAGTGCCACCAGTCGGGGCCGGCGTCCCAATGGCGCATAGTACGGCCGTACTCTAGCGTTCGTGGGCGACGTTGCCAGGGGCTGGCGAGCTCCAGGTTTCCAGGGGCCCCAGGAACTGGCTTGCCTCTAGCCAGTCAATACCCAGGGGGCCAAGCCCCTGGTCATCGCCGGGGGCCAGATAGCCCCAGGCCGCCAGCCAGCAGCGCACCGCTGCCAACTCGGCTCTGGCGCGCACCTCAGCCAGGGTGGCCCGCCGATCCTCGATGAACCACAGGGGCACTCCGCAGGCTCCAGGTTCGGCCAGCAGCCGTTTCAGGACCTCGGTTTTGGGGCCCTGTTCGTGGCCATCGAGGCCGCAGGGCTGCAGACCTGCGGCCTCCAGCAGCTCGCGGCTGAAGGCTGCCCCCTTGGTGGTGAGCACCCGCCAGGGGACGCCCTCCTGACTGAGGCGATGCAGCCTCTCGACCACACCCGGGTAGAAGCGGTGGCGGGCCAGCCAAGCGGCCCGATCGGTGGCAATGGCATCGGCTCGCACCTCCTCAAGGGCGCGTTGCAGCGTGGCCGGTTGCCAGCCCCAGTGCTCCAGGGCCCCTGCCAGCAGCCCGGCGTAACTTGCGGCGGTGGTTGGCACAGCGGCGGGCGTAGCGCGGCCCAGCTCGGCGGCCACCAGCACCATCTCCCAGCCCTTATGGATCAAGGGGCGAAGTTGGCGGAAGGCCGGTGGCACCGCCTCCGGCAGGGGCTGCTGCGGGGGGGCTCCCAGCAGGTCCAGGGCGGCGCGGCGGGACGACCACCAATATTCCTCCATGCCGTCGACCAGCACGCCGTCGAAATCAAAGACGAGCAGCGGTGCCGGAACCAAGGACACAGCAGGAGTTTCAAAACTGGGCCGCTAGGATTCGAACCTAGGAATGGCGGGACCAAAACCCGCTGCCTTACCGCTTGGCGACGGCCCAACGAGAGAATCTTCCGGTGGGCTGTTCACTGGGGAACAACTGGCGGCGATTCTTGGCACCGATTTGCACCGGTACCAAGCCAGTAACCCACAGCGGCCGGTCCTTCGTCAACTCGCCCTGCTGCTCAGGGCCCTGCTGCTCAGGCCGGAAACACCCTCAGTCGCTGCTGGTTTCCCTTGCCGAAGACGGCGCAGCGCAGACGATAACGGCCCACCAATTCGGCCTGCATCTGCCGCACCCGCTCGCTGCGGGGCAGCAGTTCGACCGGGCGACCCTCCGGCAGCACCACCCGTTCGATGGCCAGGCGGCATTCCTCCAGGGCTGCATGGCCGTCATCGAGGGCCCGGGGTGGGGATCCGGCGGCTCCGTCGCTGCCGTCGCTTGGCTGGGCCCCTATCGGGGCCGTTGCCTCGTCCCGGCCAGAGCGGGCCAGCAGGCGCTCTAGGGCCCGCTGGATCAGATGGGGGCTATCGCTTTTGATCACCAGGATCGGCCGTCCCGCCGCCTGGGCGCGGCGCCGCAGCTCCGGGTCCCGGCCCAGTTGGCCCCGCACGCTCAACACCACTGCGGCCTGCTCCACGTCGGCGACCAGCCGCACCGGTAGCTGGCGGGCGCGGATTACTTCCTGCAACCGGGCTGGGGCCATGCCCAGGCCGCAGAGAAGCAGCGGCTCGGGCTCGACGGCGCCAGCAGCGGCCACTGGTTCGGCCAAGGGCTCCACCATTGGCTCCACCAATGGTTCGTCTAGCGCCCGGCGGTGGGGGGCCTGGGCGGTGGGATCGGGCAGGGGCACGGCGGCCAGGGGACGGCGGCTGGCCGGTCGGCGGGGGGGCGCGATCTCGCCGCTAGAGCTGCTGACGCCGTTGGGCCCCGGCGCTTCCGGGCCGGACTCTTGCAGGCGCCACTGGCCATCGGCCTGGAGCTCCCGGATCTGGGGCCGGGGGGGCTGGCCGCGCAGCAGTTGGTCCACCGTGGCGGCCACATCCCGATGCACCAGCCAGCGGTGGCGGCTGTGCATTTCCACCGCCTGGGAGAACGTGGGTTCCGCCGCCCGTTCCAGCACGGTTTTCTGGGTGCGGCGGCGGCGCGCCTCCTCATCGCCCAATGTGACCGACTCGATGCCGCCAACGAGGTCGCTGAGGGTGGGGTTTTTGATCAGATTGGCCAGGGCATTGCCGTGGGCTGTGGCCACCAACATCACGCCCCGCTCGGCGATCGTGCGGGCCGCCATCGCTTCAGCAGCGGTGCCGATCTCATCGATGACGATCACCTCGGGCATGTGGTTTTCGACGGCCTCGATCATCACTTGATGCTGCAATTCAGGCTGGGCCACCTGCATGCGCCGCGCCCGGCCGATGGCCGGATGGGGGATGTCACCATCACCGGCGATCTCATTGCTGGTGTCGATCACCACCACGCGCCGGCCCAGCTCATCGGCCAACACCCGGGCGATCTCCCGCAGGGCGGTGGTTTTACCAACCCCGGGCGGCCCCATCAGCAGCAGGGATTCGCCGCTGTCCAGCAGGTCGCGCACCATCGCCACCGTGCCGAACACGGCCCGTCCCACCCGGCAGGTGAGACCCACCACCTCGCCCCGCCGGTTGCGCAGGGCGCTGATGCGATGCAGGGTGCGCTCGATACCAGCACGGTTGTCACCACCGAAGGGGCCCAGGCGCTCCAGCACTCCGGCCAAATCGGCCCGTTCGATCGGCACGGTTGCCAGCGCCACGGCCCTGGAGGGGTAGCGGGCCTCCGGCACCCGGCCCAAATCGAGCACCACCTCCAGCAGTTGGTCGCGGCATTCAGGCGGCTGCAGGGCCTGCCGCACCGGCGCTGGCAGCACCTCCAAGAGCTTTTCCAGCTCGGCGTTTTCGTTCTGGGTTTCCCCCTGCTGGGCCGGCGGGGCTGGGCAGTAAAGGCTGAACGGCGCCGGGGGGATGCCGCTGGCGGCGAGGCTGGGCAAGGCGACAGGATCCGATGGGATGGTTGCGCTGCGATTGTTCTAAACCTGCCCCCCAAGGCTGCCCGCCTGACCCTGATGGCGGATAGCCGCCAGAGGGCAGCATCTGGGGGCAGCGTTAAGGGGGCGTGTCTAGGGCCAAGCCTGGGGGCCTGGCTCAGAGCAGCTCGGCCAGGGGGCGCCAGCGCAGGGCGCGGGAGCCCCCCATCTCCACCACAATCTTGAGCCGTGGTTCACGGCGGGTGAGGGCCAGCAACGAAGCCAGTTCGGCGCTGGAAAGCACCTTTCCCTCCAGCAGCCAGAGCAGGATCGGACCGCTGCCCTCAAGGGCGGCACCGAGTTGCGGTATCACCCGCTCGACCAAGCCGACGGCGGCGCCGCGCCCGATGCTCTGGTGACCCAGATGGGGGGGGCGGACCCCATGCAGCGAAAACAAAAACTCCTCCGGATCGCCCAGGCCCCGGGCCGAACAGAGATGGGCGCGATAACCGGCCGCCCGCAAGCGCCGCAGCAGCCGGGTTTCGGCGCCCCCTTCCAGCGGCGCATAGAGGGCCAGGGCGCCGGCCTGCTCCAAGGTCTGCCGAAAGCCGCGGCCGGTGAGGAGCAGGGGCATCGGTGCGATAGAGGCTGCGCGTGAGTCTGGCAGCCCGAGGCGGCTCTGGGGTGGGCTCACCCCGGGCCATCTCTATTCAGCCATTAAGCCCGTCAGTTCTGGATGGTCACGGGGGTGCCAACATCCGTGTGGCCAAACAGCCAACGGGCGGTGGCGCTGGAGGTGCGAATGCAGCCGTGGCTGCGACGCACGCCAAAAGCCTGGCCTGCGGCTTCCTGCCAGGGGGCTGGATGCACACAGATCGAATCCGGCGGCAGCCCATCTCCCCCCAGGCACATCACGTTCTCGACCACCGGGATCTGGTAATCACGGCCAGTCATTTGGGTCTTTTTGTACTTCGTCTTCACGTAGAAATCACCCTTTGGTGTGGGGCTGGCCGGTAGACCGGTGGATACCAATTGGCGATAAAGCATCTTGTGGTTCCTGTCAAAGGCGGTGATGCGCTGCTTGGCAAGTTCCACCACGAGAGAACCCACCGGTCCCGGCTGGGGTGGCGGAGCGCTCAGCGGCCCTGCGTCCTCTGCGGGCACCGCTACTGCCATCGGCACCGTCGCTGCCGCCAGCAGCAACAGCACCCAGCCCGCCCGCCATGGGGCCCGCTGGCGAGGGCCAAAAAAGGTCCGAATGCAGGGCAGGCCAGGGATGCCGGGGATCATCATGGCGATGCAGACCATTTCCATCCTGCTCTGCAGTCACCAGCCCACCGTGATCCGGCAGTCAGGGTTGCTCGATCAGGGCACAGGAGTGATGCGCAGCTCCCGGAACCGTTGCTTGGGCCGGGGCAGATTCTCACAGCGCTTGCCATCGATCGCCAACTTGCCGTCGTCACTGAGCAGCACCAGGCTGTCCCCCTCCACAAACAGGGCCTCCGGATTGAACAGCGGCGTGGCGAGTTCGGTCCCGAACAGCCGCAACCGTTCCGGGGCGCTCTCGAACTGGCCGTTCCAGCGATAAAGGGCTGAGGGGATGGCGGGGCCTTTCTTGGGGTTCCCTGGGCCGCTGGGGCCCGCCACGATCAACAGGGAGCCGTTCACCATTTCCAGGCTGCGGATGCCCAGCCCGCCCAGCTCCAACAACACCGGCTCGCCAAAGCGCGCCGCTTCGCCCGCCAACACCGCACCGGGGTTGGTGAGGGGCGCCACCAGGGCCTTGCCCTGGGGCAGGGGATTGCGGAAGCCGATCAGCAGCTGGCCGTTGGGCGTGGCGGCCAGCCCCTCGATGTTGAGACCGTCCTTGGCTTTGCCGGGGCGTTTGGCGGCCTGATCCAGGCCAAAGGGGGCGTAGCGAGGATCGGCCTCCAGATCGGCAATCAGGGTTTGATAGGGACGGCCCACCGGTTCCACCGTCACCGCCACCCCTTTCCCCTGCTCCCCACTCTCCAGCCCCAGACGGGTGGCGAAGAGGCGCTGGCGATTGGGCCTGGGAGATCCTGCTTCGCCTTGGCCATCGCCTTCGCCGGCGCTATGGGAACCGATCCAGTAAACGAGCGGGCCCAGGCGGGCCGCCCCTTCCAGGTCCATTTCCAAGGAGCCGTCAGCCACCTGGGCCACCGCCTCCTTCGCAATCCGCCCCACCGCCAGGTCGGACCCGCCCTGGCCC
>JBILDB010000119.1:0-6943 GCA_044352805.1 Cyanobium sp. | reverse complement strand
TATGGCCACCTCGGCATGGTTGCGGATGCTGCTCTGGCCGGCCCGGTGCACCAGCAGCAGGTCCGTGGGCTGGCTGCCGCGCAGCAACGGCAGCGTGGCCGTGGAGCCGGGGTGGCAGAGGGAGCCCTGGCCCTCCACCAGCAACCAGGTGTCGGGCCCCGCCGGGGCCGCTGCCGCCAGCACCGCCTGCTCCACCGCACCGGCGGCATAGTCCACCCGCACCGCATCGAGGGGCACGCCCTGGCCGCTGATCAGCAGACCCGCCTGGCCGGTGCCGATGAAGCGCGCCTCCAGCCCCCGGCGCCGGGCCGCCGCCAGCAGTTCGAAGCAGGCGCTCATCTTGCCCACCGCCATGTCCGTGCCCACCGCCAGCAGGCGCCGGCAGGGCAGGGCCGCCGCCCGGCCCGAGGCCACGGGCAGGTCGGCCGGCTCCTGGCGCAGGTCCCAGATCCAGGCGCCATCACGGCAGCTGGCCGCCAGCTCTGGGTCATCCCCCAATCGGGTGTGCAATCCGCTGGCTGCCGACCAGCCAGCATCCAGGGCCACCAGCAAATCGGCGCGCAGGGCCGGCGGCAAGCGACCGCCGGAGGGGGCCAGGCCCACCACCGCCACGGGCGGCGGACCGCTGGCGGGCCGCAGGGGCAGGGCGGCCTGCAGCGAGGCCAGCACCGGCACCGGCCGGGCAATGCCCGTCACGGTCTCCAGGTCGGCGCCGGCGTGGGCCGGATCGATCACCGCCAATATCGGTCCGGGGCGGTAGCGCAACATCGCCAAGCCCGTCTTGCCGCTGAGGTTGTCGAGACCGCCGTGCAGCAAAAGCACCACCGGGGCCTCAGCACTAAGCATGGTTGCCTCCCTCAGGAGCAGTGGTTCGAGGCGTGCTGACCGCCGCGGCCATGGCTGCGGCTAGGGGACTGCCGGGCCTCAGGTCCACCCCCAGGCCGGCGCCGCTGCCGGCCCGCAGGCCATCGCCTTGCACCAGTTGGGGCCCCAGGAAGGGATCGTCGATCAGGTTGAGGTGGCTGTCCAGGTCGGGCCAGGTCACCAGGGGCAGCAGCTGGGCGGCGGCCCCATTGAGCAGGGCGCTGTCGGAGTAGCAGCCCAGCATCACCTCCAGCCCCAGCCGCCGGGCCGCCCGGGCCATCAGCAACGCCTCCGCCAAGCCGCCACTCTTGAGCAACTTGATGTTGATCCCGTCCACATAGGGGGCCAGCCGCACCACATCCGCCAGGTTCCAACAGCTTTCATCGGCCACCAGGGCGATCGGGCAATCCAGCTCTAGGGCGGCGAACTGGGCCGCATCGGCCTCCGGATCCAGCAGGGGCGGCAGGGGTTGCTCCAGCAAAACCACCCCCGCCTCCGCCAGCCAAGTCACCATGGCGCGGGCCGTTTCCAGATTCCAGCCGCCGTTGGCATCCACCTGCAGTTCGGCCGGGGCGCCGCCCAGCCGCTGCTGGCGTGCCTCGATCGCGGCGGCCACCGCCAGCACCAGGGCCCGGTCGTGCTCCACCCCCTCGGGGCTGCCCAACTTGAGCTTGATGCGGCTGGCCGGTAGCTGGTCCCACCAGCGCTCCAACCGCTCCAGCACGGCCGGCACCGCACCCAGCCCCAGGGTGACGCTGGTTGCCACGGCACGCTGGCTATCCAGCCCCCATAAACTGGCCACCGGCAAGCCCAGCCGCTGGCCCCACCAATCGTGCAGGGCCATGTCGACGGCGCAGCGGGCCGGCGGGGAAAGGGGCTCCAGCAAGGGCTCTAGGGCCTGCAAGGGTTGGGGGGACAGGTCCGCCAGCTGGGGCATCAAGGCCTCCAGTTCGGCGGCGATCTGCTCCGTTTCATAGCGGCGATGGCCCGTATCGAAGCCGCCGCTTTCGCCCCAACCGGTGGTGCCCTCGGCCTCGATTTCAAAAAGCAGATGCTGCACCGCCGCGGTGGTGCCCCGGCTGATCGCCAGCGGCACGGCCTTGGTGAGGCCAAACCGGTGCAGGCTGCAGCGCATCGCGCTTCGGCGGTTCCGGCGGACCTTAACCACTTCGAGGCGCCTTAGAGCCTCCATATCCGAGAATGACCCCATGACCGCCACCCTCAGCGACGCCACCAGCGCCCCCCTAAACCCCGCACGCGGGCGAGGGGAGTACTGGATCACCACCTTCGGCTGCCAGATGAACAAGGCAGACTCGGAGCGCATGGCCGGCATCCTGGAAGCCATGGGCTATCGGGCCGGCCAGGATGAACACAGCGCCGATCTAGTTCTATACAACACCTGTTCGATTCGCGACAACGCCGAGCAAAAGGTCTACAGCTATTTGGGGCGCCAGGCCCAGCGCAAACGCACCAATCCCCATCTCACCCTGGTGGTGGCCGGCTGTGTGGCCCAGCAGGAGGGCGAATCCCTGCTGCGTCGGGTGCCGGAACTCGACCTGGTGATGGGGCCCCAGCACGCCAACCGCCTCGAAAGCCTGCTCAACCGGGTCGAGAGTGGCCAGCAAGTGGTCGCCACCGACGAGCACCAGATCCTGGAAGACATCACCACGGCCCGCCGGGACAGCCGAGTCTGCGCCTGGGTGAATGTGATCTACGGCTGCAACGAACGCTGCACCTATTGCGTCGTGCCGGCGGTGCGGGGGCGCGAACAGTCGCGGCTGCCCGGCGCCATTCGCCTGGAAATGGAGGGTCTGGCGGCGCGGGGCTACCGGGAGGTCACCCTGCTGGGCCAGAACATCGATGCCTACGGCCGCGACCTGCCGGGCATCACGCCCCAGGGCCGCCGCCAGCACACCCTCACCGATCTGTTGCGCGAGGTGCACGAAGTGGAGGGCATCGCACGGCTGCGCTTTGCCACCAGCCATCCCCGCTATTTCACCGACCGCCTGATCGACGCCTGCGCCGAGTTGCCCAAGGTGTGCGAGCACTTCCACATCCCTTTCCAGAGCGGCGACAACGAGGTGCTCAAGGCCATGGCCCGCGGCTACAGCATCGAGCGCTATCGCCGCATCCTGGAGCGCATCCGGGAGCGCATGCCCGACGCCTCGATCAGCGCCGATGTGATCGTCGGCTTTCCCGGCGAAAGCGACGCCCAGTTCCGGCGCACCGTCGCCCTTGTCGAGGAACTCGGTTTTGATCTGGTCAACACGGCGGCCTATTCCCCACGCCCCAACACCCCCGCCGCCGATTGGCCCAACCAGCTGCCCGAAGCGGTCAAGGTCGAACGGCTCGCCGAACTCAATGCGGTGGTTGCAGCTACCGCCCAGCAGCGCAGCGACCGCTTTGTCGGTCGGCTGGAGCAGGTGCTGGTGGAGGGGATTAACCCCCGCGACCCCCTGCAGCTGATGGGCCGCACCCGCAGCAACCGGCTCACCTTTTTTGCCGCTGAAGCCGAGGGGGGACACCGCTGGGGGGTGGGGGATCTGGTGCCGGTGCGCATCGCCACGGCCCGGCCCTTTTCCCTCAGTGGCCAGGCCCAGGGGCCCAGACGCTGATACCCTTTGGCCCCTGATCTCCGGCTTGCCGGCCCCCATGCCCAGCAGCCCCACTCCCCTGCCCGTCGGCTTGGTGTTCGGAGGAGCCTCCGGCGAACACGCCGTCTCGATCCGTTCAGCCCGCACCGTGCTCGATGCCCTGGGGACAGGGGCTAATGCCGACCGCTATGCACCGCGCCTCTTTTACATCGATCGCCAGGGCCGCTGGTGGCCCGAGGCCGTCGCTGGCCCCGTGTTGACCAAAGGACTCCCCGCCGAAACTGCTGACCTGCCCACCACCCTGCCCCGCCCCGGTTTCCAGGGCTTTCCCGAGGGGGCCCTCGACGTGGAGGTCTGGCTGCCGGTCCTGCATGGGCCCAAGGGCGAAGACGGCACCATTCAGGGGCTGTTCACCCTGATGGAGCGACCCTTCGTCGGCTCCGGCGTGCTTGGTTCGGCAGTGGGCATGGACAAGCAGGCCATGAAGGCCGCCTTCGCCGCCGCCGGCCTGCCCCAGGTGCCCTACGCCTGCCTGAACGCCACCGAGCTGGCGGCAAAGCCCGACGCCGTTGCCGAGCACCTGGAGGCCAGCCTCGGCTACCCCTGTTTCGTCAAGCCCGCCAACCTCGGTTCATCCGTTGGTATCAGCAAGGCCACCAACCGCAGTGAACTGGTAGATGGCTTGCGCCTCGCCGCGAGCCTCGACCCCCGCTTGATCGTCGAACAAGGGGTCGAAGCCCGCGAACTGGAATGTGGCGTCCTGGGGGTCAGCAAGCTGCGGACTTCCGTGCTCGGCGAAATTCGCTTCGATGCGGATTGGTACGACTTCGACACAAAGTACAGCGAAGGGCTCAGTCACACGCTCATCCCGGCCCCGGTGAGCGAGGCAGTCAGTGAGCGAGCCCGGGCTATGGCCCTTGATGTGTTTCGTGCCGTGGGGGCCAGCGGCCTGGCGCGGGTGGATTTCTTTTTCAACGAGGAGCTTGACGCGCTCTGGGTTAACGAGATCAACACCTTTCCCGGATTCACCAGCCAAAGCATGTACCCCATGCTTTGGGCCGCCAGCGGCCTACCCCTGGAGGATCTGATTCATACCCTGGTGACGGAAGCGAGAGAATCCTTCCGCTTGCATGATGATTCCGCGAGGTTGGGTCCATGACCGAGGGTCTGCTTTGGCTGCCTTTGCTGCTGGTTTTTGTGCTGCTCACGGCCCTCGGCTGGCTTGAGCGTCGCCGCCAGCGGCTGTTTCGCGAGTGGGCGGCAGGGGCCGAACTGGCCAAACTGGACTCCTGCGGCGCGGCCCGCCTTCAAGATGGCCAGCTGAGCTGGAGCCGCTTCGAGGCGGGCCGCTTTGAAACCGTCGATGACTTTGCCATCAAGGGCCTTGAGTTGGTCGAGTTGCTCGCCCTGGGCTCCGGTGAGGCCCCCCTCACCGAAGAAAGCCAGGGGGCCTGTCGATTGCGATTGGTCGGTGGTGGGGTCGAGAAAGATCTTCCCTTCGCCGACGCCCAGCGAGCCCGTCTTTGGATTGATGAACTGATGGCTCGCTCCCGTTGCGAATTGTGAGGGCCAACTCGGATTCCCCCCAGCGGACCAGCCCCTCCCCCAGTCCCGGCGCCCAACGCCGCCAGGAACTGCGCCAGCAGCGTCGCGCCGATCGCATGCGGCATGGGTGGCGCTTTCTGGTCTATTCCGCCCTGGCTGCAGGTATCGGTTATGGCTTGATGCGCCAGGGCTGGATGTTGCGCAATGCCACCCAGGTGGAGGTCAGCGGCAGCGCCCTGGTGAGCCGCGAACAGGTGATTGATGCCGCCAATATTCGCTTCCCCCAGCCGCTGCTGGGGCTCCAACCCAGTGAGCTCAGTCGCAACCTCAGCGACAGCCTTCCCGTAGAGCTGGTGCGCGTCAGCCGCTTGATGATGCCCCCCCGCCTTCGCATCGAACTCAAGGACCGGCAAGTGGTTGCCAGGGCCGAGCGCCGCCAAGCTGGCGTCCTGGCCCAGGGTTTTGTCGATCAACGGGGCGCCTGGATCAGTGAACGCCAGACCCATGGACTCGCCAGCCCTGGGGATTCTTCCCTCAAGGTGCTGGGATGGAGCGAGCGTCACCGCGCCACCATCGCCAGGCTGCTTGAGGTGCGGGAGGACTTTCAAGGTGGATTGCGGGAAATCCGTTTTGATCCCGAGGGCAACCTTTGGGTGACGACCGGCAACCTGGGGTCCGTGCGGCTGGGCCTGGAGGATGGCCAACTGGATCGCCGCCTCCTGGCCCTGCTCCACCTCAACAAGAACCTGCCCAAGAAGCTGGGCAGCCAGCGGCCGGGCAGCGTCGATCTCACCGATCCAGATCAGCCCGAACTGAGCGTGGGATCGACGCCCCGCCCCGCTAATGCCAATCCCGGCACCGCCCCAGGAAACGTCGCCATTCCGGCTGTCCCACCCCGCGGAGCCCAGTAAAGTCGCGAATTAACGCTGACACCGGCTTGTCTGGTGGCGCTTCTGCTCCCACCCTTGCCTTGTTCCCCTGTCCTGAGATCCCGACAGATCCCGCTAACGACATAATGCATCCTCAGATCAACGGCAATCTCACGTCCACCCCTATGTCGCGTGATTGCCAAGACCCCAGCAGCGATCTGCCGAACCCATCCGCCTTCCCCCTGGAGCCCAAGGAGATGAGCCAGAATGCCCAAGGCACCAACGGCATTGTTCCAAGTCAGTCGGCACGCATTGAGGTCATAGGGGTCGGTGGCGGTGGCAGCAATGCGGTGAATCGCATGATTGCCAGTGACTTGAAGGGAGTCGGCTATCGCGTGCTCAACACCGATGCCCAGGCATTGCTCCAGTCAGCAGCTGCCCAACGCATTCAGCTGGGACAAAAGCTGACCCGGGGTCTAGGGGCCGGTGGTAATCCCGTTATCGGTCAGAAAGCCGCGGAGGAATCTCGGGCTGAACTGCAGGAATCCTTGGCAGGTGCAGATTTGGTGTTCATCGCCGCCGGCATGGGGGGAGGCACGGGCACCGGTGCGGCACCGATCCTGGCGGAGGTGGCCAAGGAATGCGGCGCCCTCACCGTGGGGATCGTCACTAAGCCCTTCGGCTTCGAGGGCCGCAAGCGACTGCGGCAGGCAGAGGAGGGCATCGCCCGGCTGGCCGAACACGTCGACACCTTGATTGTCATCCCCAATGACCGACTCCGGGACGCCATCGCTGGTGCCCCCTTGCAGGAAGCGTTCCGCGCCGCCGATGACGTCCTGCGCATGGGGGTCAAGGGCATCACAGACATCATCACCAAAGCCGGTTTGGTCAACGTGGACTTCGCCGACGTGCGTTCGGTGATGGCCGATGCCGGCACGGCCCTTTTGGGCATTGGGGTCGGGTCGGGCCGCTCCCGCGCCCTCGAAGCGGCCCAGGCCGCCATGACCAGTCCCCTGCTGGAGTCAGCCCGGATTGACGGAGCCAAGGGCTGTGTGATCAACATCAGCGGCG
>JBILDB010000118.1:0-6977 GCA_044352805.1 Cyanobium sp. | reverse complement strand
CAGCAAAACCCCACATTGGCGAGGGCTGACAAGGCCGCTCACGACTCAGGCAACCGGTAGGCGGAAATGATGCGTTTGGCGAAGGCAGGGATATGGCGATCAGCAATGGTGGGGTGGTTACGCCGCAACCAAAGGGCATTGCGGGTGAAATGGGAATCAATCGAGAAGCGGCCGTATTCGAGGCCCTTGGGACCGAAGCGTTTAACAAAAAAGCCCACCAGCTCCGCCAATGGCATCGGCAGGCGCAGGGCCTTGTCGTAGGCACCGATTCCCTGCTGCACCGCCTGTCGACGGTCACCGGCACTAAAAACAGGGCCGGTTTCCAACTCAGCTTCCACCAGATCGAGCAGCTGCTGACCGAGGGCATTGCGCACGGTGATCCATTGACTACCGAAACCAGCCCCCATGTAGCCGACCACCAGATCGGCTCCGGCGTTGGTGTAATCGAAGCAACTCAGGCAACTGGGAGCGAAAACATCCTTGAGCCGTGGTGTATCTAGCCCGAAAAATGGCACAGTTTCCGTACTGCCATCACTGTGGCGGAAATGGATGCGGAAATCCTGCATGAATTCATAGTGAACCACCGTGGCCGCTGAGCGGCTGGCACTCTCTAGAAAGGTCTGCAAACCCTCACGGCTGACGTTGTCCACACAAGGGAGACCGAGCACGTAAAGCTGATCGATGGGCAGGGTGGCCTGCACCGCCCTGAGGGCCTGAACTTGGCAACCCACGCCGATCGCCAACAGGCGCTTGATGCCACTACCCGGCAGTTGCTCCAGCACCTCCAAATTGGGGGAAAGGGTGGGCTTGTTTACCCGGGCCTCCAATACCTCTTGGGGCGTGCGGGCCAAGCGGGGCACAGGAGTGAAACGATCCTCGGGGCTTTGACCAACACAAAGCACAGCGTCCACCAGACCGGTTTCAAGGGCACGAACGCCGATCTGGGAGACGATGCCGGTCCATTGGGCACCTTCTATTGGCTGACGCAAGCGGGCGGTCAACATGCGTTGCTGCACCCCGAAATACAGCTCGTCCTCCCGGTCCAGATCCCGACTGCGACCGTGGGCCGCAATTTCCATGGCTTCAAAGCGCTGCTCCAAAAAGGCGCAGGCCTTGCGCACATAGGCCACCCAGCGGGTATCGCAGAGCCCGCAATCGCTGCATAGATCCTTGGCGGGGCGGGGACTGCCCTTGGCCATGGGTCGGGCCCTTTGATGGGGCGCCAGCCGCTCGGGGGGTGGGGTGGCCGAATCGAAAGCGGCAGGGGCGCTGGTCAAGGGCACATCGATATTGAAGAGTATCAACCTATCGAGCGAGGGGCCTGGGCGGGGTTGGGGGACATTGGGCCGGTGGGACAGACTGGTGTATCGATATTTCTGCGCCGTCGCCCATGCCACCCCGCCGGGATCCCCGCCCTCCCGCCCGCTCGCGACCGGTTCGCCCGTCGGCCAAGGCGAACCGGCAAGCCCCGGAGCCTGGGCCCAGCTGGCTTAAGCGCCTGGCCTCCCTGCCCCGGCCTTCGCCCCGCACCCTGTTGCTAGCCAGCCTCGCCCTGGCTGGGATGGTGGTCGGAGGCTCCCTGCTGGGCAGCGTCTGGCCCCTGAAAGATCGTTCCGAAGGGCTAAAAGTTGATGTCACCCCTGCCACCCTGGCAGCCCAGCCGAAGCGACCGGTCACCGTGCTGGTAATCGGCATCGATGCGGAGCACACGGGCAGTGGCGAAACCGCGGCGGCACCCAAGGGGCCCGCCAATGCCGATGCCCTGCTGTTGGTGCGAGTCAACCCCAAGGGACCCCTCCAGGTGCTCAATATGCCGGTGGAATTGGCGGTGATGGTTCCCGGTGAGAAGGAACCCAGCCGCCTTGCTGACCTTTATCGCCGCGGAGGAGTGGCCCTGACCGCCGATGGCGTGCGGGATGTGCTCGGGATGAATCCATCCGAGCCCGACCGATTTGTGGTGTTGCCACGGGCGGCCTTACGCCAGATCGTCGACGGGATTGGTGGTTTGGAAATGAACCCCACCCGAACCATGAAATATCAAGACAAGGCCCAGAACTACAAGATCGATCTGCAAACGGGTCTGCAACGTCTCAATGGCAAACAGGTGGAACAGATGCTGCGCTTCCGCGACAAGGATCTCGGTGAGTCGGGTCGCCGCAGCAACCACAAACTAGTGGAGACAAGTCTGCGCCAACAGTGGGCCCAGGCCGATCAGCTAGCCAACCTGCCCACCTTAATCAATACTTTAAAGCCCAAAGTGGAGACCAATCTGACTGCCGAGGAAACCCTGAGCCTGTTGGCCGCTGGCCTCGATATCAGCCAACCGATTCAATTCGCCAGCCTGCCCCTCTTACCCGCCAACGAGGAATTCGGCGATCTGCGCCAGCTAGATGCCAAACCATCTCAAAAGCTCTGGCCGGCCCCAGGCTCCTAGGGGGCTGTCCCCCCTCCCAGCCCAAGGCCCGGACCTCAATTCAGCCTAAGCCGATCCAGCTGGGCCCAACGCCAGCGCAGCCGCAGACCCAACGCTTCATCCC
This sequence comes from Cyanobium sp., assembly GCA_044352805.1. Taxonomy (GTDB): domain Bacteria; phylum Cyanobacteriota; class Cyanobacteriia; order PCC-6307; family Cyanobiaceae; genus Cyanobium. The sequence goes on along the minus strand of JBILDB010000118.1, from coordinate 4,440 downwards.
CAACCTCAGTCAACGCCCCCCCCGAGGGGTCCCCCTGCTCCGCAGGCAGCCCCGCCAGACAACCCAACCAGGGCAAACCATCTTGGCGGCGGGCGACCGGATTCCAGGGGCCGCCCCACTGAATCAAGCCGACGAGGGGCACCTGCCAGCGTTGCAGCAGGGCCGTACCTGCCGCAGGCAAACCGGTGGCCAACTGGACGTGTTCCAACACCAAAAGGCTGGGCTGGCGCCAGGCGCCAAGCAACTCCGCCCAACTGCCACCGGAATCCAGGCCGAGACCTGGATCAAGGGGCAGGGCCGCCAGCCAGGGATCCGGACAGCGCGATAACTGGGCCATGGCCTTCTGGGGATGGACAAGACTGTCGATGGTCCTCACAGGGAGTCCAAGCAGATGGGCCAGACGATCTGCGGCGGCAGGCAGGCAGGCTGCCGAACCCCCCAGACTCCCGGCTGGCCCCTGGGCCAAGACAAGCAATTGCAGAGGGGGCAACGACATCAAGGCCGCCATGGGGTGGGGGGAGACTGGTGCCAGGTACGCTTCTAACATCGAAACGCTGCGACCTGCCCGCTGCCTTGTGACGACATTCGCGACTGCTGAAAGGCTGGAGTCGGGTGGTTACCAGCCCCACGGGCCGGCCGACAGCCGACGATTGCGCCTCTTCAGTGGCACCTCCAATCCCGAACTGGCTCAAGAAATCGGTTACTACCTTGGTGTGGCAGATGGTCCTCGGGTGATCAAGCGCTTCGCGGATGGAGAACTGTATATTCAAATTCAGGAATCGATCCGGGGCTGCGATGTGTTTCTTATCCAGCCCACCTGCGCCCCAGTCAATGATCACCTGATGGAACTGGTGATTATGGTCGACGCCTGTCGCCGGGCCTCAGCCCGTCAAATCACTGCGGTGATTCCTTACTATGGTTATGCTCGGGCCGACCGCAAGACCGCCGGTCGCGAATCGATCACCGCCAAGCTAGTTGCCAATTTACTGGTGACTTCCGGCGTTGATCGGGTGCTGGCTATGGATCTCCATTCCTCCCAGATTCAAGGCTATTTCGACATTCCCTGCGATCACATATATGGTTCGCCTGTGCTAGTCGACTACCTCGGTACCCGGGATCTCGGCGAGGTGGTAGTCGTTTCTCCTGATGTCGGCGGCGTAGCCCGAGCCCGGGCCTTCGCCAAGCAGATGAACGACGCCCCTTTAGCGATCATCGACAAGCGTCGCTCGGGTCACAATGTTGCCGAAAGTCTAACTGTAATTGGTGATGTTCATGGCAAAACAGCGATACTCATTGACGACATGATTGATACCGCCGGCACCATTTGCCAGGGGGCAAAGCTATTGCGGCAACGGGGGGCGGCCCGGGTCCTGGCCTGCGCCACCCATGCGGTCTTCTCGCCTCCGGCGGTGGAGCGCCTTTCTATCCCCGGGCTATTTGAAGAGGTGGTCGTCACCAACAGCATTCCCATCACGCTTGAGCGGCGCTTCCCCCAGCTCCAGGTGCTCTCGGTGGCCAATATGCTGGGCGAAGCCATCTGGCGCATTCACCAAGAAAGCTCGGTGAGCTCCATGTTCCGCTGATTCCTGTGGCCGCCATGCATCGCCTCGGCCCCGCCGGCGCTCCGAACGCCAATCCGGCGCCGCCCCTGGCTCGCCGCGCACACTTTAAACGCCTGCTTCCAGTCAGCCTCACCCTGCTGGTCACTTCCCTCTTACCCATATTCGCCCTACCAGCGGCCGGCCTGGCCAAAGACGGTGTCAGCACCTTGCCCCAGCCCCGGGGACGGCGGATCGGCGTATGGATGACCAACAGCCCCAGTCCCCTTTATTACGATCCCAAGCGAATTGATGCAGCGGTGGCCGAACTTGCTGCCACTGGTTTCAACACCATCTACCCAAACGTCTGGAGTCGTGGCGCCACGTTTCACCGCAGCCGTTATGCCCCTCTGGAACCCACCCTGGCGGCGGTTAACCCCAACCTGGATCCGATTTGTCGCATCACCAAGGCAGGCCAACGCCACGGCATGCAGGTGTTGCCCTGGTTCGAATATGGCCTGATGGAACCAGGGGATGCCGAGGTGGTGCGTCTCAATCCAGACTGGGTGCTGCGCCGTGCCGATGGCAGCGCCCTTTATGCCCTCCATGGCGCCGACCTGCGCACCTCCCCCCTCAAGGACCTGCGGGTCTGGCTCAACCCAGCCCATCCCGGAGTGAGGCAGCGGTTCATCGGCCTGATCTTAGAGATCGTGCAGCGCTGTGGCGTGGATGGCATCCAGTTGGATGATCACTTCGCCTGGCCTGTGGATCTCGGCTACGACAATTACACCCGCATGCTGTATCGCCAGACCACGGGCCGCGAACCGCCAGCCAACCCCAAAGATCGCTATTGGATGAGCTGGCGTCGATATCACCTCACCAGCCTGATGCGCGAGTTGCGGATTCGACTGCAACAGACTTCCACGAGCAAACGGCTGCTGGTCAGCCTCTCGCCTGGGCCCTACCGATCGGCTTTCAATGAATGGCTCCAGGACTGGCAGTTATGGGCCATGGGTGGTCTCGTTGATGATTTAGTGGTGCAAAACTACGCATTCTCCATGGAAGGTTTTACTAACGATCTCAACCAAGCGGCCCTGATCAAGGCCCATAGCTGGGGGGTGCCCGTCGAAATCGGCGTCCTGGCGGGCCTGGGATCACGCACTACGGACATGGACACCATCGCCGAAAAAGTGCAATTGGCTGCCAGCAGGGGCCATGGCGTGATTTATTTCTTCTGGGAGGGCCTTTGGGGCAAGTACTCCGGAACGGAGGGGGCGGCATATCGTCAAAGCCAGTTCGATGCCCTGCATCGCGCTGCCTTCGGCACGACCAACAGCTGGCCCAGGGGAAATTGGCCCTCGACCCTGGGGCCGCGACGCCTGCCGCCATCGCCTCCACCGGCGGTGGGCCTAGGCCGGGCCCTGCCGCCCACCCCGCCTCCCCCCTTACCGGAGTAGGGGGGCCTTAACGGGCAACCTGCTGGTTAGGTCAAATCGCGCTTGAGCACCGCGTAGAGATAATCAGGTGATTTGTAGCGACTGGGCAAACACAGATGCAATTTCTCCAGGCGACTCCAACAAACCGTGCGGATGATCTCTTCACGGCTGCGGCCCTCCTTGAGCAGCAGGCGCATGGCCTTGCAATAAAGAGAATACTTGGCTTCGAGTTCGCCGATGGTGGGCGATGGGGCTGAGGCGGCCGATCCGGATCCCTGCATGAAAAGGGGGCGCCCAGCTCACATTTTGGGGCGCAGAACCAGCCTAGGGTCCGCCTGGGACCGCCCCGGTTGCCTGGGCACGTCGATGGGCCAGCATGCTGGCTTGGGCGTCGTCGAGCCTGCCGGCACTGTGCAGGATTCGGGTGATGCGCTCGATGTCCAGCACCCCATGCAGCCGATAGCCGCCCTTTTCCAACCGCTGGCGGGCGCGGCGATCGCTGGCGCCGCCATGGTCGATGAAAACCACCACATCCTGGACCTGGAGACCAGAACTCTCGAGCTTGGCAATCCCTTCCAGCACACTGCTGCCCGTAATCAACACATCGTCCACCACCACCACCAGATCACCCTCTTCAAAATCACCCTCAATCAGCCGGCGCGCACCATGGGCCTTGACCTCCTTGCGGGGGTAGATGAGCGGTTTGTGGAGCAAGAGGGAAAGGCCGGTGGCGGTGGGTAAGGAGCCGTAGGGAATTCCGGCAATGCGATCAAATGCCAGTTCGGCCATGGCCAGGGAATAGGCATGGAGAACACGATGAAAAAGATTTGGATCGGAAATGATCTGGCGTAGATCGATATAATAATTAAAGACATCTCCCGATGCCTGAACATACTCTCCAAACAGCAGGCACCCGATATCGAACAAATCGACGATCAGCTCGGCGTGGGGTTCGGTTATGACCTCCTGCCCCTTGGGATCCTCGCGACTTTCGGTGACCTTTCGCCCCTGGCCATTGGAGCTGGTTGGTTGGGGAAGCCATAGCTGGCAGGAATCCTGTCGACTCTGGGAGCGCCGCTGCAGCCATTGCTCCCGCTGTTCGCCGATGCGGCACTTGAGGGCGGCGGCCCTGGCAGCGATGTCCGACTCCACCAGGAGGTTCTGGGGTAGGGGCAACAGCAAACCATCGGCGCTATCGCTGAGACCGGCCTCAAGCAGGGCGACAAGGCGATCTTCTTCTGCCCAGAGACTCCTGAGGATCAAGAACCGTTCCGGGGCCTCCCGCCTCACCCTGGCCAGGATCTCCGGATCGCTAGTACCGACTTCAAGCAGCAGTTGCTCGGGGGTTCCCCACAACTGACATTCCCGCACCACCCGCAGATAAAGGGGATCCTGCTCATTGGGATGGTGCTGAATGCGCCAAGCCGCCGGATTGGAACTGTGGCAGGTGACCACAACCGCCCGCT
>JBILDB010000117.1:0-6987 GCA_044352805.1 Cyanobium sp. | reverse complement strand
AGGAAGAGCGGCTGGTGCATTTCCGGCTGCGCCGCTTTGGCCCCGACGACGAGGGCGCTGTGCCCAGCCGGGAGGTGAATCAGGAGTACCGCAGCCTGGGCCGGCAGGTGGTGTTCTTCGACTCGGGCTCTTTTAGTAAGGGGTCGCTGCAGGTGGCGCCGGGCACGCCCTTTGGCGCCGAATTTGGCTTCATCGCGGGCGATCGCCGCCACCGGCTGGTGCAACTGCATAACCCGGAAGGGGCCCTGGAGAGCTTTGTACTGATTCGGGAGTTTCGATCTGGCAGCGGCGCCAGCGAACGTCCCGCGCTGCAATTGGAGAGCCTGCTCGGGCCCTGGACCGGCCAGGTCGCCACGATCACGGCGGATTGGCCCGACCCTGAAATCGCGAGCTGTGCACTACAGATCGAAGGCGGCCCAGGCCAGCCCTTTCACATCCGCAGCCAATCGGCTGCTGCGGTGAACGAAAGCGGCGGACCAGATCTGCGCCTGTTGCTGCAGCCCGACGCCGGTTACAGCCTGGCCCCAGTTCAGGTGAGCCATCGCCAAGCCTTTGCGGTGGAAGCCGGTTGGTTGCCGCAGCCAGACCGGCTGGAACGGCTGATCCGTCGCTATGACGCCAGCGGCGCCTGGCTTTCATCGAGCCACATCAGCGTGACCAGGGGGGCGGGTGCGGTGCCGAGCGGATGAGGCGAACGAGATATCAAAGAGAGAAGTCAATGAGGATGTGTATTTTCTGGAGAAATTGAGAATCTAAAGCCATTGATATATCCAGTGAACAAATAAGTTACAAAGCCCATGATGCTGGGTTGGTAAGAACTTGTGTGATAAGAGGCACCATACCCGAAAGCCTGCGATCCAGCATGCATGTTCTCTAACTCAGAAATTGAAAGCAAGCTGATGTGATCTATATCTGAAGTAGAAGATTTATTAAGATAATCAATTTTAACTGAATCTGAATTGCACTTTGTTGTCGGCAAAGACTTAGAATTCTGAGAGAAAGCAAATTGATTCTTCATGATTAAGGAAATATCATACTTAAAATAGCTGCGTAAGTTACTGGAGTCAAGACCCCTTATGTCAGCGTATCAGTACATTTGATGATGCTGAGATCTGGACTTGGAATGGCCAACCCGGAACACTTGCCAGAACGTTAATGCATGGCGGCGACCTATCCGATACGGCTTTTAACCTTAGGCAAACTATGATTGACAAGGGTTTCCCTGACCCTATACTCAGCAATTCTGGGGCCGAAGTTAACGATCACGCCATTGAGGCCGCTTCATACGAGTATATTCCACCAGTGCCAAGACCCATACCAGTATATGGTTTGGCCTCCGCGTTTGGACTCACGCGTCGTCTACGGCGGTGAATCTGCCAGCGGAGTCTTAAATTGAAACCACCACAATATAAACTTAAATCAACTATTTTGCATTCCATGCTAAAAATTATATTAATTTTCTCAATTCAAGCACAATACAGCCCGCCCAGCTGCGGGCTTTTTTGCTGCAGCGCCCACCTACGGCATCAGCGCCGCCCCAATACGCACCCGCGAGCCCTGGTCACCGCCGATGACCTCAATGCCGGCGCGGATCCGCTCGCGCAGGGCGCCCACATGGCTGATGATGCCGATCAGGCGACCGCCCTCCCGCAGGCGGTCGAGTTCGTCCATAGCTAGTTGCAAGTTGTCGGGGTCGAGGCTACCGAAGCCCTCATCAACAAACAGGGCATCGAGGTGAACGCCGCCGGTGTGGGCCTGCACCGTGTCGGCCACCCCCAGGGCCAAGGCCAGGGAGGCCTGGAAGGTTTCGCCGCCCGAGAGGCTGCTCACCTCCCGCTCCTCGCCGGTGAAGGCATCCAGCACCCGCAGGCCCAGGCCGGCCTGGCGACCGCCCCGGCCGCCGCCATCGCTGAGGCGTAGCTGGTAGCGGCCAGAGGTCATCATGTCGAGCCGCTGGTTGGCGTACTGGCAGATCTCGGCGAGGTAGGCCGAAAGCACCCAGCGCTGCAGGGAGATGTAGGGGGCCAACTTGCCGTTGCAGCGGTCGGCGATGGTGCTGAGACTTTGGGCCTGCTGTTGCTGATCGGCCAGGGCTGCGGCCTGGCGGCGGTGCTCGTCGCTGAGGCGGCTGAGGTCGTCGTGGCTGCAGCGGGCCTCACTGTGGCGCTCCAGGGCGGCGGTGCGGGCCTGGTCGGCGGCGGTTGCCGCCGCCTCGGCCGCCGCCGTATCGGGCCGTTGCTCGGCCACTGTCGCCAATTCGGGGGCCGCGAGCAGGGCCCGCTGGCTCTGCAACGCCTCCTGGTAGGCGTTGATTTGCTGGCTCCAGCTCTGGCGTTGTTCGGCGGACCGCAGGGCCACTGCCAGGGCGGATCCATCGTCAAAACCAGCGGCCAGCAAGTCCTGGGCCAGGCGCTGCTCGGCCTGCTCCAGGCGGCTCGCCAGCCGACCCCTGGCTTCAGCCGTTTTGGCCAGGGCTTCCAGGGCCTGCTCCAGGGGCTCCCAGCCGGCCAACACCTGGCGGGGGGAGACGATTTGCTCGCCCAGTTCGGCCGCCAGCTCGGCCGTCAGGACCTGGGCCCGCTGGCGCTCGGCGGCCCTGGTCTGGGCCAGCAGCGCGCTGCTAGTGGTGGCCTCGGCAAGGGAGGCCTCGTTTTGGCGGATCTGCTCGGCCTGCTGCGCCATGGCCTGCTCCAGCTGGGGCCGCTGGGCGGCCTGGTCCCTGGCGTTGGTGAAGGCTTGCAGGGCCTCCAAGGCCGAGGCCCGGGCGGCGCTGGCATCGGCGGCGGCCTCGCCGGCTTGCTGCGCCAAGGCCATGTTTTGGGCCTGGAGGGCGACGAGGGCCACGGCCGCCTGCTGCAGGGCCGTGCTGGCCAGCTGCTCGCTCGCCTCGGCTGCCTCTAGGTCGCCGGGGGCCAGCGCATCGGCGGCGGCACGGGCGGGCTGGGGGTGGTGGTCAGATCCGCATACGGGGCAGGGGGATCCGGGCGCCAGGGCGCTGGCCAGGCGGGCGGCCATGCCGGTGAGCTGGCGCTGGCGCAGCTGTTGCAGAGCCGTTTTGGCCGCCGCGCCTTGGCTTTCGGCCCGCTTGCAGGCCTGCAACGCGGCGGTTTCGGCAGCTTGCCCCGCCGCTAGCTCGCCGGCGGCATTGGCGCGCTGGTGGGCCGCCTTGGCCGCCTGTTGCAATCCCTCCAACCGGTCGGCGGCGGAGCGGGCCGCCTGCAGGGCCGCCTCAGCGACCTGGCGCCGCTGCTGCTGCTCCTGCCTTTGCAGTTCGGCATGTTGGCGCCGGGCCTCGGCCTGAAGTTGCTGCTGGTCCGCCTGCTCGGCCCGCTGGCGGCAGAGGTCCGCTTCGCGGGCCTGCTTGTCCAGCCGCTCCAGCTCCACCCGCCGCGCCGCCAGGGCCGTGCGGGCCCGCTGCAGGTCAGCCGCCGCCGGCAGCTGCAACAACCCAAGGGCCAGCGCCCCATCGGGCAAGGCCTGGGCCCGCTCCCGGGCGGTCGCCGCCCGGCCCAGGTCCCGCTGCAGGGGAGCCTGGAGGTTTTGCCACTCCTGGCTGGCCTGCTGGGCCGCCTCCAGGCTGGCCCGGGCGGCCTCGGCCCGGGTGGCCGAAGCCAACTGGGAGACGAGAGCCTCGATGGCCGGGGTCTGCTGCTCCAATTCGGCCAGGCGGGCGCGGCCGGTGGCGCGGCGATCGAAGCGTTCGGCCTGCTGGCTGACCTCGGCCCGGCGGCTTTGGGCGGCGGCCCAGGCGCTGCTGGCCTGCTCCAGGGCCAGGCGACTGGCCTCCACCACCCGGGAAATACGTTCCACCAGCCCATCGAGGCCGGCCTGGTCAGCGGGAATGGCCAGGTCTACGGGCCGGTCTTGGGTCAGTTCCTCGGCCAGTTCTTGGGTCAGGGCTTTGGTCGGGTTATCGGCCAGGGCATAGGGCTGCCATTCCTGGGCCGCCTGCTGGCGCAACACTGCCAGGGCTCGGTTTTGCTCCAAGACGGCGAGGCGGGCTGATTTCGCTTGCTCCTCCAGCCAGTCACTGGCTCGCTCGTGCAGCACCGTCTCAAACAATGTCTTGAGCAGCGCCTCGCGCTCCTCGGCCTTGGCCCGCAGCACCTCGGCAAAGCGTCCCTGGGGTAGCAGGATCACCTGACGAAACTGGGCGGCGTTGAGGCCGACGATTTGCTCCACCTCCCGGGTCACCTCGGTGACCTTGCTGGCGATGGCCTGGCTATTGGGCCCCACCAACCGCAGCAGCAACGCCGTGGGTACTTTTTCGGTGCTGCCCTGGCCCCGGGCCTTGGCGGCCGTGTGGGCTGGGCTGCGTTGCACCCGATAGCGGCAGCCGCCGGCCGAAAATTCCAGCTCCACCCTGGGCACCGCCAGGGGGCCGGCGTGGTCCGAGCGCAAGCCTTTAACACCGCGATCGCCCGACACCTCGCCATAGAGGGCAAAGCAGATGGCATCAAGCAGAAAGGTCTTGCCAGCGCCGGTGCTGCCGTGAATCAAAAACAATCCCTCGCCGCTGAGGGCATCGAAATCAATGGCCACTCGCTCGGCGTAGGGCCCAAAGGCCTCGATGGTGAGCTGGTGGGGCTTCATCGCTCGCCGCTGCGGCGGGCTTGCTCTAGCGCCTGGCGCAGCAGATCTGCTTCGGTTGCGGTGGCGTCGCGGCCCTGTTGATCAACAAAAAAAGAGGTGGCCAATTCCAGGGGTGAGCGGGCCTGGCGGATGGTCTGGCTGCGTTGGCTGGCGCTGGAGCGTTGCACTTCGGGGGGCTGATGGCGCAGCTCGACGGCATGGGGAAAGCGTTGGCGCAACCGGGCCATGGCCTGCAGGGGCAGGGTTTCATCGGTGAGGATCGCCCGCAGCCGCGCATCGCGGGCCCCCTCATAAGCCGGATCGCGGCAGAGGGATTCCAGGGTCCCTTCAATGGTCTGGAGGGGGCGACCCACCTCCAGGGGCAGCAGTTCGACGCTGGGGGTGCCATCGGCGCCCAGTTGCACCAACCGCACCGACTTGCGCTGGCGCTCTTCGGAAAAGGAATAGGGCAACGGGGTGCCGCTGTAGGCCAGGCGCGGACCATCAAGCTGCTGGGAGCCGTGCAGGTGGCCCAGGGCCACGTAATCGAAGCCGGCAAAGGCCTCGACACTGACCCGATCCAGTTGGCCGACGCTAAGTTCCCGCTCCGAGTCGGAGCTCTGACCGCCAGCCACAAAGGCGTGGGCCACCAGCACCGAGCGGCAGCCGGCCCGGGTGGCCAGATCCCGCCTGATGGCCTCCAAGGCCAGTCGGGTGACAGCCTCGTGGCTGAGGCGCCCGCTGGCCTCAGCTTCTGCTCCTGGCCCTTGCTCAAGCTTCAGCTCCAACTCCTGGCGCAGCAACGGCCCATGCAGGCTGGGTTCGAGGTAGGGCAGCGGATAGACCGCCACCACCTGGCCGCCATCCTTGGGCTGCACCAGCACCGGCTCCCGCAAGCGTCCCACTTCACCACGTATCGTCACCCCCAGGGCGGCCAGCAACGGGTCGTAGACCGAAACCCGCACGTGGGAGTCGTGGTTACCGGCGATGGCTACCACGGCGATGTCGGCACGGCGCAGGCGGGCGAGGGTGGCGGTGAACAGCTGGACCGCTTCGGCGGGGGGAATGGCGCGGTCGTAGAGGTCGCCAGCGATCACCACCAGATCCACATCCTTTTGCTCGGCCAGCTCCACAATCCGATTGAGGGCCTCGGCCTGCTCATCAAGCAGGGAAGCGCCATGGAAACTGCGGCCCAGGTGCCAATCGGAGGTGTGGAGCAACCGCATCAGCGGTAATCGGGGTCCTGGATGGCGTCAAGGCGCGCTTCGGGTCTAAGGAAGCGATCCATTTGTTCCTCAAAGAAGCGGCGATTGGCCAGCAGATGGTCGGGATCGGGGTCGTCGAGAGGATGGTGCAACACGGCCCGCAGGGCCTGGAGTACGGCGGAGGTGACGTTATACATAGAGCGCTGGAAAGTAACCCCGAGCTGGATAAGTTTGTCGTGGTCACCGCGGCGGTGCACGGCATAGTCCGCTTCCAGATAGGGGGGCAGAAAATGCAGCATGTCCTGCATCAACAGGGTGGGGGGTATCCCAGCCGAACCGACGGGGAAGATGTCGGCGTAGAGAATACCGTAGTGGAAATCAGCCTGTTTATCTGGAATCTGGTGCACCTGGGCATTATAACTCTTGGTGCCCCTAAAAGGAAAACCGCGATAGAAAACAGCTTCCACATAGGGAAGGGCTGCTTCATGCAACCAGGTCATGCCCTCAGCCTTGGGTACAATGTCAAACCACTCGCCAGCGATTTGCACCTTGTGGTAGATGGGCTGGCCTGCCACAGCAAAGATGCCGTTGACCAAAAACTCCATCGCCTGCTGGACGCTGGTGAGCGCACCTTCATCATAGAGATCGGACATCTCAAAGAACACCGGCGCCATCACCTCCCAGAACAGGCCAAGATTGGCGTAGTAGCTGAGTTGTTTCACCTTCTCAAGGAACATCTCCGGGAAAACCCCATAGAGCCCAAGCATTAGCGGATTGTGGCGGAAATAGGCCTTAATCGCTCGATCTGCATTGGCGCGGTAGGCATCCGAATCAAGATATTCGTTGAAACGGCCCCCCATGTCCTGGTGCCAGAACATGGCCTGCATGCAGGCCTCGGCAAATTCCATGTTGATGCGGTCATGCCAAAGGTGGTGCCACAACTTGGGCATGGCCCCGGTTTCACCCTTCTCCATAAACTCCAGCAGCTCGGGATGGGCCGTGGCCGCTCCGCGCCAAACCCTGAGACTGGACCCATCGCCGGCATAAGTATTAGGCCGATCCAGATACTCCTGGGGCAAAAAGTATTTGAAAGCCGGCAGCGGTTCAAGAAACACCTGCTCGGCGATATAGAGCAGATCGCGCCAATAGAAATCCATCGGCACCGCATAGGCCTTGTAGATGCCGATGATCTGCTTGAGGTTCTCCGGCG
>JBILDB010000116.1:0-7013 GCA_044352805.1 Cyanobium sp. | reverse complement strand
CCAACGCCCCACCCCCACCATGGCCGCCGCACCGATCACGGACAACACCCGCCAGCGGGCCACCAGCAGCAGGACCAGCGCCAGCGCCACCAACAGCAGGGCCAGCCAATCCACACCGCCAGCCAGCCCCTGGGGCCAGAGCACGGGGCCGGCCAGGACCACCGCCAGGCTGGCGATCACCCCGGTCATCATCGCCGTGATTGCCGCCAGGGGGGCCAGCAGGCGGGGTTTGTCGCGACTGGCCTCCACAAAGGGCGCGCCGATCAGGATGAAGGCAAAGGAGGGCAAGAAGGTGAACCAAACAACCACCAGTCCCGCCAGCCAGGCCAAACCCAGCGCACCGCTGGCGTTCCAGCCTCCCATAAAACCAACGAAGGCCACAACCATGATCAGGGGTCCGGGGGTCGTCTCCCCCAGGGCCAAGCCATCGAGCATCTGGGCCGGTTGCAGCCAGCCGTAGTGCGACACCGCCCCCTGGCTCACGAAGGGCAGCACGGCATAGGCACCTCCAAAACTGAGCATGGCCACCTGGGTGAAGAAGCGGGCCATCGTCGCCAGCAGACCGCTCCAGCCCTGCAGCCAGATCAGCAGCAGCAGCGGCAGCCCCAGGGCCAGACCAGTTGCCAGCAGGGCCAGGCCAAGGCGGCGGTTGGAGGGCCTGGCATGGGCCGGTGGCGGGGTGTCGTCATCGTGGAGATAGGCGCTGGGGGCGGACTTGTCTTGGCTTCCACCAGCCTTCGCAACGCTGCGGTGGTCGGTGTCGTTCAACCAGCTGGGCCTGAAGCGCCCCACCAGGATGCCGCTGCCGGCCGCCAGCGCCAACAGCCAGGGATAGGGCCACTTCAGCAGCACCAATCCGGCAAAAGCCACCAGGGCCAACAGCCCCTGGAACGGATGGCGCAGGGTTCGCTTGCCCACTAGCCAGGTGGCCTGCAGCACCAGGGCCAACACCGCCGGTTTCAGGGCCCAGAACACCGACGCCAGCAAGGGCAAGTGGCCCCACAGGGCATAAACGCTGGACAAAGTAAGCAGCAGCAACACCGACGGCAACAAAAACAAGCCGCCGGCGATCAGGCCGCCACCAACCCCATGCATCAACCAGCCCAGATAAATTGCCAGTTGGGTGGCCTCAGGACCCGGCAACAACAAACAAACCTGCAGGGCATGCAAAAAACGGCGCTCAGATAACCAGCGCCGCCGCCCCACCAGTTCGTCGAACAGCAGGGCGATCTGGGCCGCCGGCCCCCCGAAACTGACCATGCCGAGCCTGGCCCAGAAGCGGGCCGCCTCCGCCAACGACACCGCAGCGACAGGGCCTTGTGAGTTCGCCAAGGTCCTTGCCTTCGCCCGCAACAACAAGCTATCGGCAGGCCCCCCCAGTACGACGTTGGCAGAACTACAACCAGTCCTGCCAGGACCCTGGCTGGCCATCGCGGGGTTCGCATCGATGTCCTGCTGTTCAGCCCAGGCTTTGGCGCACGATCTCACTGAGCTTGCCGGCTTCGAGCATGTAGGCGTCGTGGCCCAGTTGGCTCTCCAGGGTTGAGAAGGTGACGCCAGAGCGCAACCCGGCGGCCAGTTCTTGGTGGCGGTGGGGCGGGAAGAGTCGATCTGAGGCCACCGCCACCAGCCGCACCCGGGCCGTAATTCGCGCCAGGGCGGAGTCGATGCCGCCGCGACCGCGACCGACATCGTGGCGGTTCATGGCCTGGGTGAGGGCGATGTAGCTGTTGGCATCAAAACGGCGCACCAATTGCTGGGATTCCGCCGCCAGAAAGCCGGCGATCGCCTGTTCACGGCCGAGGGGATCAGCGGCGGCGAAGCGTTGGTCGAGCTCCCGTTCGCAGCCGTAGGTGATCGTCGCGATCGAGCGGGCCAGGGCCAGACCCCGTTGGGGCCCGCCGCTGGGATCGTAGTAGTAGTCACCGCCCAGAAAGTTGGGATCCTGGCGGATTGCCTCTATCTGACAGAGATGGAAGGGGATGTTTTCGGCACTGCAACGGGCGGCCGTGGCCAGCAACAGCAATCGTTCGACCCGCTGGGGTTCTTCAATCGCCCATTCCAGGGCGCGCATGCCCCCCATCGAACCGCCGATCACCGCATGCCAACGGGAGATGCCTAAATGGATGGCCAGTTGCCGCTCCGCCGCCACCAGATCGCGGATGGTCAACGCCGGAAAGCGCGACCCCCAGGGCCGGCCGTCGGGCGCCGGGCTTGAAGGCCCGCTGCTGCCCTGGCAGCCGCCCAACACATTGGGGCAGAGCACAAAGAAGCGATCGGTATCCAGGGCGCGACCGGGACCGATCAAGCCATCCCACCAACACGGCGCCCCATGGCCCGGCCCGGCGGGGCCAGCGGCATGGCTATCGCCACTGAAGCCATGCAGCAGCAGCACGGCATTGTCGGCGGCGCCATTGAGCTGGCCCCAGCTCTCCCAGGCCAGGGTGATCGGACCAAGGCGACCCCCCAATTCGAGATCCAGGGGGGCATCGCCAAACAGTTGGCTGAATTGGCGCTGGCCATTGGGATCGCCCGGCCGCCAGCCGCCATGGCGATGGCAACTGGCGCTGGGGGCCACTTCAATGGTGAGGGGATCCATGACTAAAAGTTCAACGTTTTTCTGCAAACAGTTGGTCCCAAACGGCTCCTTTGGCAAAGAAGGTTTGGTCGATGCTCTGCCAGCCGCCAAAACTGGCCGCATCAAAGAGGGTTTTGACGGGGGCAAAGCGCGAGCGCACTTGAGTCCACACCTGGGGATCGACGGGACGGAAACCCTCTTCGGCAAAAATCCGCTGGGCCTCTTCGGTGCTCAAGTACTTGGCTAGGGCTTCGGCCGCAGCCCGGTTGCCATGGCGATCGACATTGCGATCAACGATGACCACCGGCGCCTCGATGCGCACATTGACCTCTGGCACCACAAAGGGAGTCTTGAGATCGCCGGCCTTGGTGGCCTGGATGGCTTCGTTTTCATAATTCAAGAGCACATCCCCCTGGCCACGCTTGAGAAAAGTATCGGTAGCCTCGCGGGCATCCTTGGGCAAATTATCAACTTTGCGGTACACCGCACTCACAAAATCCTTGGCCTGGGCTTCGGTGCCGTCCGTGCGCGCCACCGAACCCCAAAGGCCAAGAAAGTTCCAGCGGGCTCCACCCGATGTCTTGGGATTGGCTGTGATGACGCTCAGACCAGGCTGGGCCAGGTCGGCCCACTGCTTCACACCCTTGGGATTGCCGGGGCGGGTCAGAAAAGCAACCACCGAATGGGTGATGATGGAATCATTGGGAAGCTCCTTTTCCCAACCAGGATCTACCAAACCGGCTTTTTCCAGCTTTTGCACGTCGCCGGCCAAGGCCAGGGTGGCCACATCGGCATCCAGGCCATCGATGATGGCCCGGGTCTGGGAACCGGAGCCGCCATAGCTGGTGCGAATCGCGAGATCCTTGCCGGTTTGGGCCTTCCAGGCGGCCTGGAAGCGGGGCAGGATCCGGTCGTAGGCACTCTTGGTTACTGCATAGCTGACAAGCAACAAGGGCTTGTCAGCCCCTGCAGGGGTTGATCCAGAGTTGGGAACCTGGCCTTGCTGCCCCTGACTGCCGCAACCGCCCAACAGCAGCGCCAGGCCCAGGCCGCTGGCCAAAGCGACACGGCGACGGGCGAAGGAGGAGCAACGACGGTGTGAAACCACGGTTTAGCGATGAACAACCAGTAGTTACATTACACACTAATCCGCTAGGGGTATGGGATTAGAGCCTGGCCAGGGCGAGCAGACCTAACGGGTCTGGGCGAAAATCTGATCCCAGATGCCGCCCTTGCCGAAAAACTTCCTGTCGGTCTCGCCCCAGCCGCCCAGATCGCCGATGCGGAAGAACTTGACATTGGGGAACTTGCCACGGGCATAACTTTTGCCTTCCGGTGTCACCGGCCTGAAGCCATTGTCGACGAAGATCTTCTGGGCGGCCGGGGTATATAGGAAACGGCTGAAGGCTTCGGCGACTCTGCGGGTGCCACGTTTGTCGACATTCTTGTCAACCACAGTGTGGGGCATTTCCGTCAGCACGTTGGGACTGAACACCCGATAGCCGCCGGGCAGTTCACCGTTGCGTTTGGCCAAAAACCCCTCAGTTTCCCAATTCAAGAGCACATCTCCCTGGCCGCGTTTGAGAAAGGTGTCGGTGGCTTCGCGGGCGTCCTTAGGAAGCACTTCAGCATTTTTGAAAACACCGGTGATGAAACGTTTGGCGGCCGCTTCCCCACCTCCACTTTGGCTGATGGCCCCCCACAGGGCGACAAAATTCCAGCGGGCACCGCCGGAAGTCTTGGGATTGGCAAGCACACTTTCGACATTCTTATTATCGAGGTCACTCCAGGTAAAAATCTTTTTGGGATTGCCTGGCCGCACAAAAGTGGCCACGGTTGAATTGGTGGCTACGGATTGATTGGGCAGCTCATTTTGCCAACCAGGCTTGATAAATCCAGCTTTCTCAAGCTTGGTGATGTCGGAGGCCATCGCCAGGGCCACCACATCGGCCTCAAGGCCGTCAATCACGGCACGGGTCTGGGATCCCGAGCCACCATAACTGGTCCTAATGACGACGCTCTGGCCTGTCTTCTTCTTCCAGTCAGCTACAAACAGGGGAATGACTTTGTCATAGGCCGCCTTGGTGACGGCATAGGTGACCAACAGGATCGACTGGGGCTTACCTGGGGTCTGGGCCGCCGCCGGCTGGGCCAGAGGGCCGACACCAAGGCTGAATAGCAGGGGAACCCAGGCCTGGCTGGCCAAGAGCACGCCTGCCACCGAGGCTCGCGCCGAGCGAGGGGATCTAGATACCACGGTTGTCCGATTGGATTGCTTGCCAACGCTATCCAGCGGCCTGGCCCCCGCACGTAATCCCAACTACATCGACAAGGATGCCCCTTGCCTCTGGCACAATCCCTATGCCATTACCGGGGATCAAGCGTGGGCTTCAGCGCCAAAACCGAGTACGGCATCGTCTCCCTGATCGAGTTGGCGGCCGTTTATGACCAGGGGCTGGTGCTGCAGGTGGCCGAGATCGCCCAGCGCCAGGGCATCCCCGATCGCTACCTGGAGCAAATGTTGACCAGCCTGCGCCGCGGCAAGATCCTGCGCAGCATCCGCGGCCCCAAAGGCGGTTACCAGCTGGCCCGTCCCCCTGCGGAGGTATCAGTGGCCGAGGTGGTCAACTGCCTGGAAGGGGAAACTTCCTCACGCAGCAGCTCGGCCCGCGCCACCGCAGAATTTGAGGTGTTAGGTCAGCTTGCCGCCCGCTTGGATGGGGACCGCCAGCAGGTGCTGGCACAAACCACACTTCAAGAGCTGCTGGACCAGCGCAATCGCCTCGACCAGTCCCAGGTCATGTATTTCATCTGAGACGGCAGCGCCAGAGCCAGTCTCAGTTGGATTTAGATGGAATAGTCGGGCACGAAGGTACGAGCCTGACGGCTGACGATATGCACCTGATCCCCTAGGGCTAGGGATGTGTGGTCTAACTGGTCGCGGGGGACCTGGGCCATCACCACCTCGCCGCTCTCCAGCACAACTTCGACCTGAAGATCACGGCCCATGTGGCTCAAGCGTCGCAACCGGGCTGGCACGGTGTCCGCGCCTGGGTACAAGGACACCTCGACATCGTGGGGCCGGAAAAAGACCGGCTGCTCTTGGGCTAGCCAGCCGCCGTACTGGGCTCCGGCCAGGGGCCTTTGCACAGGCACAGCCCCGGAAGCGAGCATGTTGACGGCGCCGACAAAACTCATCACAAAGGGGCTGGCGGGATGGTCGTAGATCTCCGCCGGTGTGCCGATCTGCTCAATGTGGCCTTCGTTCATCACCACAATGCGATCGGCCACCTCCATGGCCTCCTCCTGGTCGTGGGTGACGATCACGGTGGTGACGTGCATTTCATCGTGGAGGTTGCGCAACCAGGCCCGCAGCTCCTTGCGCACCTTGGCGTCGAGGGCGCTGAAGGGCTCATCAAGCAGCAACACCCGCGGTTGGACAGCCAGGGCGCGGGCCAGGGCCACCCGTTGGCGCTGGCCGCCGGAGAGCTGGGAGGGATAGCGACCGCCGTATCCCCTGAGCTGAACAAGGTCAAGCAATTCGTCCACGCGGCGGCGAATCGCCTCCTTTTTCCAGTGGCGCAGCTCCAGCCCAAAGGACACGTTCTGGCGCACCGTCCGGTGCTTAAAAAGGGCAAAGTGTTGAAAGACAAAACCCACTTGCCGCTCTTGCACCGACCTGTCGGTAGCCTCTTCACCGGTGATCCAGACCCGGCCGGCATCGGCTTGCTCCAGACCGGCGATCAGCCGCAACAGGGTGCTCTTGCCGGAACCGGAGGGGCCCAGCAATGCCACCAGGGAGCCCGAATCAATATCAACGCTGACATTGTCAACCGCCTGAAAATCGCCAAAGCGCTTGCTGACATTGGCCACGCGGATTCCCATGGCGGCGCTGCTGAAGTGCAATTACGATAACAGCGTAGACAAACCGTCTTATGGAAGCGGCCCCTTCAACACGGTGATACGATCGGGTTACCGTTCAATCAGAATCCATGGTTGCCGCATCGCCATTGCCTTCTGGCCGAAGGCTGGCGGGCCTGCCGCGCCAACTGAAGCTACCTAGCTGGCCCTGGCGCATCACCTGGACCTACCTGGGATTCGTCCTCTTTCTTCCCCTGGGCACCATGCTGCTGAAAGGGTCAGCAGTGGGCCCGGCCGCGTTTTGGCAGATGGCAACTACACCCGTCGCCCTTGCCTCCTACAAAATCAGCTTTGGCATCGCCGCCCTCGCCAGTCTGATCAATGGCGTTTTCGGCCTGATCATCGCCTGGGCCCTGATTCGCTGCCGTTTTCCCGGCCAGCGGTTGCTGGACGCCCTGATCGACCTGCCCTTTGCCCTGCCGACCGCCGTTGCCGGCTTGGCCCTCTCTTATGTCTACAGCAAAGAGGGTTGGCTGGGTGCGCCGTTGCAGAGCATGTTCGGCCTCAAGGTCTC
>JBILDB010000115.1:0-7039 GCA_044352805.1 Cyanobium sp. | reverse complement strand
CGCAGGGCATCGAGCCACTGCTGCAGCTCGGTGCTGTTGGTGATCTGGCTCAGCGGGCAGTGCACCTTCAGGGCTGAGGCCGCCACCACAGTGACCGGCGCAGCTGGGCCGATCTCCGGCGGTGTCGCCAAGGCGGCCATGCGCTGCAGCTGTTTGGGCACCTCCTCATTGCGATAGCGGTTCAGGCGCAGGAGCGCCGTGCCCGGCTTGTTCGTCCCCTGTACATCGCTCTTGGCAGCCGCGGTGGGTGCAAGCACCTCCGCTTGCTGCTCTGGATCCAGCTTCTGGAAATCGGCATCAGCCTTCAGCCTTGCCTCCTGTTCGCTGATCTCTTGCAGGGCCTTGGCCTGGGCCTGCTGCAGTCGCTGCTCCAGCTGCTTCTGCAGTTCCGTCATGGCGTTGCTGGCCTGGGGAAGCAGGCCGCCGGCGTAGGGCCGATCGCTCGCCAGCAGGGTCCGCAGCGGCGTCACCTGTTCGGCTGGCAGGTCAGCCAGGTCATCGCCGTAGCGGTCCTCAAAGGCCCTCACCTGGTCGTAGACCGTCTTTTGGTTGCCCTTGAGGAACTGCTTCAGGGGCGTCAGCAGGTCTGCCTCGGCATCCAGCCAGCTGTCCTTGAAGGTGCCAAGCTGGTTGAGCAGGTAGCCGTTGTCTTTCTTGGCCATCGCCTCGGCCTGCTCTGCCCAGGGCTTTACGGCGGCCAAGAAGGGATAATTGGTTGCTAGGGCTGCGATCTCCCGCAGATCCTGGGCCTCCTCGGCCATCGCCATGCGGAAGGCTTCGCAGGTGCTGCGGGCATCGGTGCCGACGCTCTGCCCATTGAACAGCTCCTGGTGGAATCGCTTCAGGGCGTTGATCGTGCTGGTGTCGAACTGCTCCTGCTTGCGCACGCTCACGCCGCCCAGCTTGCGGCTGTTGGTGAGCGCCTCAATCACCTCCACACTGCTGAGTAGTTCCTTCTCGCGCAGCTCCAGCTTGCCGAGCCGATACAGCCGCGCGATGAAGGTGAGGGTGGCCCAGTTGCTCCAGCCATATGGGCGCACTTCAAACTTGCGCACCAGGTCTTCGGCACTGAGGCGCTCGCCCAGTTTCTGCTGGCGTTCCACATCCACCAGTACCTCCTGCTCGGCCTCCGAGAGCTGCACGGCCAGACCATCCAGCAGGTCGTCCTGGTCGCGCACCACCTGGGCCACGCTGGCTTCGCTGAAGGCCCCATGCACCATCTTCAGCTTGGGGAAAGCCGAGCGGATCAGCTCCTGATAGGCCTTGCTGAAGCGGTTTCGCGGATCGCCTTCCCCAACCGAGAGGGTCTGGCCATTCACCACCAGCATGGCCGTGCGTAACAAATCATCTGCCAGCCGCGTGATCTCCTGGCGGCGCGTGCTGTTCTGTTTGGAGCGCACTGCCAGGATGGCGTTCAGGGTCTCGTCCTCGCCGCCACTGTTTTGGCGGATGTAAAGGTCGGTCTTGAGATAGCTGCGGATCTGATCGAGCAGTCGTTGCTTGGCCGGCAGTATCGCCATCAGCTCACTGCCACCCATGTTGCGGCTGATCAATACCGACTCATTGCCGTAGTTGGGATGCTCGGGTGTCACCAGATTCACCACCACGTCAGTGTCCTTACCCTTGATCAGACCGTCATCGATCTTCTGGGCAAAGGGATAGTCGTTGCCGTTATCCTCAAAGCGGATCTTGACGCTGCGAAGCACGTCATCAAATATGATTCCATGCAGGTTTTTGATTACCACCGAGTCGGCCACTTCGGTGCGCTTGATCTCCTGTTCCACATCCTTTTCCTTGTCGGTCAGGAACTCGTAGATCTCCCCGCTGCGCTGCAGGTAGCTCTGGCTCTCCAGGTTGATCAATGCCTCCTTCACCGCCTGTTCATGGGCGCGGATGTCGAAGTTGGGCTCGCTTATCAACAAGATGGCGATGTTGCGGGCCGTGCTCTTGAACTGCGGCACCCACTTCAGCAGATAAAGCGCCTTGAGGATGCGCAGCTCCAATTCGCCCACCTGGTTCTGGGCCGTCACCATCGTCTGCTTCTTATCTCCACGGATCACATCATTGATGCCGTCGTAGAGCTGATCGAAACTGGCCAGGCGCCCCACCGGCATTTCCTTGATCGCTTTGGCCACCTCTTGAAACACCGAGAGCATCGAGCGTTCACCCACCGCCATATTGCGGCCCTCAAAAATGCTGTGGCTGGCCAGGCTCTGGATCGCCTGTTGGAACAAGCTCAGTTGGTAGGGATGGAACGGATAGAGCCCGCAGAAGCCCTGGCAGTCACTCCAGCCCTTGAGTTGAATCGAGCCATCCCCAAATCGAAACAGGGTGGTGAAGTTGTCTTTCTCCTGCTCATAGATCGAGATCAGCTGCTCTGGCTCCTGAGGGTCTTTTGCGAGCAGCCGCCGCTGGATCACCTCCTGAACGTCGGCGCTGGCCAGATTCATCTTCGTTTTGAAGCGGCCCTGAATGCGGCTGAGATCGTCAGCCTGCTCGAACTTCACCTGGCCCAGAACTCCCTCCAGATCGGCCTGGGAGGTGATGAACACCGTGGCCCGACCGTTCGTGGCCGTCGCCAGACTCTCTACCACGGTCTGGAGGTTCAGCAGGCGCCTGCGTTCCTGGCCAATGAACTGACCCGCCTCATCCACAAAGAAGTTAAGCCGAAAGCCTGGGGGTTGACTGTCGAGGTACTCCTTGACACGTTGGCCAAAGTCTTCAATGGACAACTTGAAACTATCTTTGGCATCATCGATGATCCGAAATGCCTCGCTTTCCGACACTCCGGAATGCGCAGAGTAGGCTTTTGCAAATTTTCCTTTTGTGGAAGTCAGGACCATTCTCCTATCATTCTTCCACTCGGAGCCGATCGTTTCACGGTAGACGCTCTTGAAGGAATCATAACAGCCCTGTTTGTCAAGATCGTACTCAAACTGGGCTATATAGCCTTGTTTTCCGTAATATCCCTGCAGTTCATTTAGAACCTTAAAGAAAACGTCCAGAATCGGTGCCTCATTGTCTCCACCTTTTGCATCAAACTTCTGATCGACGTTGAACAGGATGCTGCGAGCTGGGATTGCCGTCGCTTTCTTCAGGTCCGCCCGCAGAATTTCATCGCCCACCTTGGGTAGCAGGATTTCCGCTGGGCGGATCCCCTGCTCTCCCACCCGTTTGTCGCTATCGAGCATCAGCGAGAGCATCTTCAGCAGGTGCGACTTGCCCGAACCAAAGAACCCCGAGATCCAGACGCCATTGGCCGTGGGGTTGTGCAGGTAGGCATCGGTTAAGCTTCCCAGTCCCTTGCTCACCTCACGGGTGACGACGTACTCATCTAGTTCAACCTGCAGATGCCGGTCGTCATCGGCCTTGATCACCCCGTCGATCGGGCGATCTACCGGCTTGGCGAAGAGCTCTTTGATGGTATTGAGAGTCATGAGCTCTTGATTTCGTAGTAATCGAGGTTGGTGGCGCGGTAGTGCGGATTTTCGATCTTGCTGGCCGTCGTGGTGCCAAACAGTCGTAGGTAGGAGCCGCCATCAGCATCCTGGGAGTACTCGCCGGGAAAGAAGACAACCACTGGATGCCGCACCATCGCTGGCTGCAGCGCCTCAAGAATCGTGTGGGTGCGTAGAAATGGATAGATCCGGCCTGAACCGGTGATCAGGCTGATCTGGGTGTCATCACCCAGAGCCTCCATAAGCTTCGGCACCAAGGCATCCGAAGGATCTGCCACGTTCTGCAGGTCATCGAAAAGGTCGCTCTTGCTCCAACTCGCCTCATGTTGCAATACCTCTTGCAGCCATCCCTCCGACTCCAGCAGCTGCAGCACCAGCTCCAATAGGTCCACTTGCTTCACCCGCAGGCCCTGCTTGCGCAGGAACTGCTCCGCCCCTTTCACCACCACCCGCAGCTGGTCTTCATCGGCGGGGCTGTAGGTCTGAATGAAGATCGGCACCTCCTTGGCCACGCCCCGCATCTCCAGGAATTCGGGTCGGGTGAGCACCTCCTGCAGGCGTTTGTCGAGGCCGCTGACGCTGTTCATGGTTTCGCTCTCGGGGCCGGTGCGGCCTTTTGGGCTGCAGGCTTGGCGGCTGCCTTGGCTTTGGGCTTGCCTGCTGCTTTTGAACCCGTCGTTGGCTTGACAGCGGACCTCAGGGCAGGCTTCGGCGCTTGCCGTGATGTCGTCTGTGGGGAAGCAGCTGCCTTCTGGTTCTTAGCGGGCTTGGCTGCCGCGTGCAGCAGGAATCCGGCCAACACCGCCGGTTCGTCGCTAGCTACCAGCTTCTGCACCTGCGCTGAGAGGAGTGGCCGCTGCACCGTGCCAAGCGTTCCACCTTTTCCCGCCTTGCCGGCTAGGAGACCGGCATCCCTGAGCATCTGGAGCAGGGCTGAGCGCACCTTCTGCTGCGAGGAAGTCGCTAGGGCCGCCAGCTCAGGGTGATCACGCTCACAGTCCTCGTAGAAGGCCGCCATGTCCGAGCGTCGCAGCACCGGATCCAGGCTGCTGAGCTTCTCCAGCAGCACCTCCCGGGTCAGGTCGGCGGCGATCTGAATGCGCTTGAGCACCGCCAGCCAGGCCATGGCACTGCGCTCCTCGCTCGTTCCTCCCGCCAGCAACTTGATCTGGGGGGCAGTGAGGAGCTGCAGCCGCTGCCGCAGCTCCGATTCCAGCCGCTTGCCACTGCTGGCGGAGCGCGCCTGCAGGGCGTTCCGTTCCAGCACGGTGGCCTTCGTTCGTGCCCAGTCGCCCTGCTCCTCCAGATGGATGCTCGCAATCACTGCAGCCAGCTCAGGTCTTAGGCCTGCGGCCGTGAAGCTCAGGCAATAGCGGGACACCTGCGGCGCTGGGCGGGGCAAGGAAATCAGTTGGCAGCACCTCACTAATCCTGGCACTTGGCTGGGCGCAATGTCAGCCAAGAAGGCTGTCTCAGGGTGGCTTTCGAGGTTGAACCCTATCGGTGGTGCGTCAGGATTGATCCCAGCAGAGTTCAACGGCTTCAGAGCTGGCGCCCGGCAGGAAAAGCTCAATCAACACATTCGTGTCAGCAACCAGTGTCAAATCAGCGCCTCCACTCCGAACTGAAATGATTGACATCACGGGGATGGCTGTCTCTATCAACGGCGGCCACCAATTCCTCATCAGGGATGCTCGGGCCTCGGCAGCGGCTGCGCAGCTTGGCCCGTGGCAGCCTTGGCCTGCATCCCGGCGCGGATCTCCTCGATGCGCCGCAGGGTGGGCTCCATATTCACCGGATTCACCGGCGCTGCGGCAGGCCGGGGGTTAACCCCGTTGGGTGTCCCGGTCGCCGCTGCATTCGCCAGCTCTAGGGCGGCGATGGTTTCGTTGTTGAGGCTGCGCCACTGCTTCCGTCAGCTTTCAGGGCCTGGAAACGGAGAGGGTGGGATTCGAACCCACGGAAGGTTTCCCTTCAAACGATTTCGAGTCGTTCGCTTTCGACCACTCAGCCACCTCTCCAAGCCCATGGCGCCAATTCCCCGTTGGGTTCCGGGAAGTCATTGCCCTAGACAGAAGCCACTGTAAGGATCGACGGGACCCCTAGCCGTGAACGACGCCAACCCGCCTGCCCCAGCTCCCCTGCAGGACCTGCAGTTCCAGGTGCAGAGCCTGGCCAGGGAGGTCCAGCAGTTGCGCTCTGAAGTGGCCTTGCTGCGCTCGCTGGTCGAATCCGAGGGCAGGCCCTTGGGGCGTGCCTCCAGCGCCAGCACCTTGCTGGCGCTGCGTAACGGCGAGCGGCTCAACAGCGAGGTGCGCCAGCGGTTGGCTACCTGTGCTGGCAGCGAGTCTGGCGAAACCCCCACCGACGTAGATCTGCTGATCGATCGGCTGCATGGTTTGGCGGAGGGCCCTTGCAGCTAGCGGCTTGTGCCGCTTAGGCCATTGCGGCTGGACGGCTTTCCCCCTGTCGGCGATCGCGCCTCAATCCCGTCTGGCCTGCGCCAGGGTCGATTCAAGGCCCAGCACTCACCCTTCAAGGCCAAGCGCACACCCTTCAGGACCCAGCCGTCACCAGGGAGCCCCGCTCGCCACTGATTTGCCAGCCCTTGGGCAGCTGCGCCGCCGCTGGCGCCCTGCCGCTGATCCAGACGCGCCGGGGCGCCTGCGCCTCCAGCCAGCGCCGCTCGCCGGCCAGGGGTTGAAAACCCAGCCACAATCCAGCCTGTTTCGCAGCTTTCGGGCTGTGGCGCCAAGCCTGCAGGGAGGCCCGATCGGGCAGCAGCAGCCAACGCTGGCCGCCAAACTGCAGCTGCAGGGCGTTGCTCTCGGCGGAGAGGGCTTCAACCGCCAAGCCTTCGCTGCGCAGTCGTTGGCCTGGCCCTAGCGGTGCGCTGTCATCGCCCGAAAGCAGCACCAGGGGCGCCAGGGTCCGCCAGCAGTCCGGTTCGGGGCTGGCCAATGGATCCAGCGACAACACCCAGTCGTAGCGGGGACTCCCCAGGCCGGTCGCCAGCCGTGCCGCCCGCCGGCAACTGAAGCCATCGGCGCTGCTAGCCACCAGGGCCGCCCGCCCCTGGTGGCGCGCCACCAGCAGATCGGCGTGGCCATCGCGTACCAGCATCAGGGCATCGGCGCGCAGGCTGGCGACATGGATCGACACCACCAGGACCATTAGGCCGCTGGCCAGCAGCCGCCAACGCCGCCGCAATCCCGGCACCAACCAACCCAACAAGCCCAGGGCCAATCCCAGCACCAACCAGGGCTGGGGTCTGCCGGTTTGCCATTGGGCCATCGGCAGCTGGGCAAAGCCATGGGCCAATTGCAACAACAAGCTCGCCAGGGCGCCCAAGGGCCCCAGCAGCACGCCCGTCAGCGGTGGTGCCACCAAATCCAGCAGGGCCACGGCCATCGACCCCAGGGTGAGGGGGGTGAGCAGGGGCGCCGCCAGCACATTGGCCGGCACGGCCCAAAGGGGCAGCACCCCGAAATGAAGCAGTTGCAACGGCAGGGTCCAGAGGGTGGCGGCCAGGGGTACGGCGACGGCGGCCGCCAGCCAGCGCCGCAGCCACGAACCCCCTT